>NZ_JBFULH010000231.1:0-6694 GCF_056400445.1 Pseudomonas sp. P5_B2
CTCAAGGCCTTCTCGAACCTTGTAGGCGATGTTCGTCGCGCTGCCCGATCACGTCCAGTGAACAGATATTTAATATTCATTTTGGGTCTAAACAAATCGACATTTATTCTTTTTAATTATTCATAAATATAGGCACAGTCGAACTCAACAAGCACTCATCAGGAGCAGCACCATGAGCCTCAGACTGGGCGATATCGCCCCCGACTTTGAACAGGATTCCAGCGCCGGCACCCTCCGTTTTCACGAATGGCTGGGCGATAGTTGGGGCGTGCTGTTTTCCCATCCGGCGGACTTCACCCCAGTGTGCACCACCGAACTGGGCTTCACCGCCAGGCTCAAGGATGAGTTTGACAGTCGTGGGGTGAAAGCCATTGCCTTGTCGGTTGACCCGGTGGACTCGCACCACAGGTGGATCGAGGACATCAACGAAACCCAGAACACCCTGGTCAATTTCCCGATCCTCGCCGATGCCGATCGCAAGGTGTCGGACCTTTACGATCTGATCCATCCCAACGCCAACGACACCCTGACTGTGCGTTCGCTGTTCGTGATCGATCCGAACAAAAAGATTCGACTGACCATCACCTACCCGGCGAGTACCGGCCGCAACTTCCACGAAATTCTGCGGGTGATCGACTCGCTGCAACTCACCGACCATTACAAAGTGGCCACCCCGGCCAACTGGCAGGACGGTGATGAAGTGGTGATCGTGCCGTCGCTCAAGGATGAGGATGAAATCAAGCAGCGCTTTCCCAAGGGCTATCGCGCCGTCAAACCCTACTTGCGCCTCACACCGCAGCCGAACAGGTAAGCATGATCGTTCCCACGCTCTGCGTGGGAATGCCTCTAGGGACGCTCTGCGTCCAGTGACGCGGAGCGTCACGGGCTGCATTCCCACGCAGAGCGTGGGAACGATCACCAACCAGATCCAATAGCAGGGGATTTCAGGCCGTTTCGACGGCCTTTTTTTATGCCTGGAATCCGGAGTTTTTCATATCTCCAAAACGAATAACCAAATGAATAAATATGATTTATAGATATAACAATCACCTGTTAAGGTCACTCCCATCACAGCGAGATCGCAAACCGCGAATCGCCAACACCGTTCAAGGAATCATCTGAATGCTGGTCGTCTCACTCGGTGGCAGTCCCAGCCAACGCTCCCGTTCCGGGGTACTGCTGGAACGCTCCCAACGCTGGTTGCAGGAGCAAGGTGTGGAAGTGGTGAGTTACCAGGTTCGGGACTTCCCGGCAGAAGACTTGCTGCACGCACGCTTCGACAGCCCCAAGGTCATCGACCTGCTGCAACAGATTGAAAACGCCGATGGCCTGCTGATCGCCACACCGGTTTACAAGGCGTCGTTCTCGGGCGCACTGAAAACCGTGCTGGACCTGCTGCCCGAACGAGCACTCCACCATAAGGTCGTGTTGCCGATGGCCACCGGCGGCAGCATCGCCCACATGCTGGCGGTGGATTACGCGCTCAAGCCCGTGCTGTCGGCGCTGAAAGCCCAGGAAATGCTTCACGGCATTTTTGCTGAAGATAGCCAGATCGCCTACGGCGAAGGCAGCGCCCAGGCGCAATTGGCGCCGGAGCTGGAGCAACGATTGAAGGAGTCGCTGGAGCTGTTTTTCAGCGCCATGGCGAGGCGGCCCAAGCCGCTCGACCCAAACTTGTTGAATGAACGTTTGTTGAGTGCTCGCTGGAGCATTTAAGCCTTACCCTAAATTGATCCACTCACCTTACTCAGCCGACAACGGCCAAGCAGGTGCAGCCAAAACCCAACTGCAAAAAGGAGAGCGCTATGCGCACTGTCATTTTGCGTCGTGGTCTGGTCGCTCTGTTTGTTGCGGCTGTGTCCTTCGGCGCCATTACTCAAGCTCAAGCGCTTTCTACCCAGGAAGGCGTGTTGCGAATCGGTTATCAGAAGTACGGCACCCTGGTGCTGCTAAAAGCCAAAGGCACGTTGGAAAAACGCCTAGCGGCCCAAGGCGTGGACGTGCAATGGACTGAGTTCCCCGGTGGCCCGCAACTGCTCGAAGGTTTGAATGTTGGCTCCATCGACTTCGGTGTGACCGGCGAAACCCCGCCGGTATTTGCTCAAGCGGCGGGTGCTGACCTGCTCTACGTGGCCTACGAACCACCGGCACCGCACAGCGAAGCGATCCTGGTGCCGAAGGACTCGCCGATCAAATCGGTGAAGGACCTCAAGGGCAAGAAAGTCGTGCTCAACAAAGGCTCCAACGTGCACTACCTGCTGGTACGTGCGCTGGAAGACGCCGGCCTCAAATACACCGACATCCAGACCGTATTCCTGCCGCCAGCCGATGCCCGCGCCGCATTTGAGCGTGGCAGTGTCGACGCCTGGGTCATCTGGGACCCGTACCAGGCCGCCGCCGAGAAACAACTGCAAGCCCACACCCTGCGCGATGGCCAGGGCATCGTCGACAACCATCAGTTCTACCTCGCGACCAAGCCTTACGCGCAGAAAAATCCTGAGGTGATCAAGACCCTGGTCGAAGAAGTGCGTGCGGTCGGTGAATGGTCCAAGGCCAATCCGCAAGACGTCACCCAACAGGTTTCGCCACTGCTCGGCCTGCCGGAAGACATCACTCTGACCTCGGTGAAACGCCAAGGCTATGGCGCGCTGTTCCTCACGCCTGAAGTGGTCGCCGCCCAACAGAAAATCGCTGACAGTTTTTACGAGCTCAAGCTGATACCGAAACAGCTGAGCATCAAAGACGTGATCTGGACGCCACCGGCAACCGTTGCCAAAGCGCAGTAATTCGAATCCCTGAAGGAGACCACTCCATGAGCCTCAATATTTTCTGGTTCCTGCCTACCCACGGCGACGGCCACTACCTTGGCACCGCCGAAGGCGCTCGCGCCGTCGACCACGGTTATCTGCAACAAGTCGCGCAAGCGGCGGATCGTCTGGGTTTCGGCGGGGTGCTGATTCCTACCGGTCGCTCCTGCGAAGACTCGTGGCTGGTGGCGGCGTCGCTGATCCCGGTGACCCAGCGTTTGAAGTTCCTTGTCGCCCTGCGCCCCGGGATCATTTCCCCGACAGTGGCGGCGCGTCAGGCGGCGACCCTGGATCGTCTGTCTGGTGGGCGTGCGCTGTTTAACCTGGTCACCGGCGGTGATCCGGAAGAATTGGCCGGCGATGGTTTGTTCCTCAGCCACGAAGAGCGCTATCAGGCCTCGGTGGAATTCACCCGCATCTGGCGTCGCGTGCTGGAAGGCGAAACCGTTGATTACGACGGTCAGCACATCAGCGTGAAAGGGGCGAAGTTGCTCTATCCGCCGATCCAGCAACCGCGTCCACCGCTGTACTTCGGCGGCTCGTCGGAAGCGGCGCAAGACCTTGCGGCAGAGCAAGTGGAAATGGTCCTGACTTGGGGCGAACCACCGGACGCCGTTGCCGAGAAGATTGAACAAGTGCGTGCCAAAGCCGCGAAGCTCGGTCGTACCGTGCGCTTCGGTATCCGTCTGCATGTGATCGTTCGCGAGACCAACGCCGAGGCGTGGCAAGCGGCTGACAAACTGATCTCGCATCTGGACGACGACACCATCGCTCGTGCGCAGGCTTCTTTGGCGCGCTTCGATTCCGTCGGCCAGCAGCGCATGGCCGCGCTGCATGGCGGTAGCCGCGACAACCTGGAAGTCAGCCCTAACCTGTGGGCCGGTGTCGGTCTGGTGCGTGGCGGTGCCGGTACTGCACTGGTTGGCGACGGTCCGACCGTGGCCGCTCGCGTGAAGGAATACGCGGATCTCGGCATCGACACCTTCATCTTCTCCGGTTATCCACACCTTGAAGAGTCGTACCGCGTGGCCGAATTGCTGTTCCCGCACCTCGACATCGAGCGTCCTGAGTTGCCGAAAAGCGCGGGTTATGTGAGTCCGTTCGGTGAGATGGTCGCCAACGACATTCTTCCCAAAGCCGCGTCTCAGAGCTGAGGCGTGCCATGAAGAAAATTACCCACAGTCTCGCGCCTTGGGCGTTACCGGTTTTGCTGCTGGCGGTGTGGCAGTTGTCGGTGTCGGCAGGCTGGTTGTCGACACGGATTCTGCCGGCGCCCATCGCGGTGATCGAAGCCGGTGTAAGCCTGGTGCGCAGCGGCGAAATCTGGACGCACCTGGCAATCAGCGGCTGGCGCGCCGCGCTGGGCTTCACCATCGGTGGCGGCATCGGTCTGGCGCTGGGCTTCATCACCGGCCTGTCGAAATGGGGTGAACGCGTGCTCGACAGTTCGGTGCAGATGATCCGCAACGTGCCGCACCTGGCGCTGATTCCGTTGGTGATTCTGTGGTTCGGTATCGATGAGTCAGCGAAGATTTTTCTGGTGGCGTTGGGCACGTTGTTCCCGATTTACCTCAACACCTATCACGGCATTCGCAATGTCGATCCGGCACTGGTGGAGATGGCGCGCAGTTATGGCTTGTCCGGTTTCAGCCTGTTTCGTCAGGTGATCCTGCCGGGCGCGCTGCCTTCAATTCTGGTCGGCGTGCGTTTCGCACTGGGTTTCATGTGGCTGACGCTGATCGTTGCGGAAACCATCTCCGCCAGTTCCGGCATCGGTTATCTGGCGATGAATGCCCGGGAGTTTTTGCAGACTGATGTGGTGGTGCTGGCAATTCTGCTGTACGCGGTACTCGGCAAACTCGCCGACCTCGCGGCCCGTGGACTTGAGCGCGTGTGGCTGCGCTGGCACCCGGCTTATCAGGTTGTTAAAGGAGGTGCGGCATGACGGCTCAACAACCTCCACGCCTGCTGCGCGGGATTCCGCTGGTGGTGCGCAAGCTGCAAAAAACCTTTGGCTCACGGCAAGTGCTGCGCGAGATCGATCTGCACATTCCTGCGGGCCAGTTTGTCGCCGTGGTCGGTCGTAGCGGATGCGGAAAAAGTACGTTGCTGCGCCTGCTGGCCGGTCTCGACGAACCCACGGGCGGTGTATTGCTCGCTGGCGCTGCGCCGCTGAGTGACGCGCGGGAAGACACGCGCTTGATGTTTCAGGAAGCGCGTTTGCTGCCCTGGAAAAAGGTCATCGACAACGTCGGCCTCGGGCTCAAGGGCAACTGGCGGCCGCAAGCACTCGAAGCGCTGGAGTCCGTCGGCCTGGCTGATCGCGCCAACGAATGGCCCGCCGCCTTGTCCGGTGGACAGAAACAGCGTGTGGCCCTGGCTCGCGCGCTGATCCATCAACCGCGTTTGCTGTTGCTCGACGAACCGCTAGGTGCGCTGGACGCGCTGACCCGAATCGAAATGCAGCAACTGATCGAACGGCTCTGGCAGAAGCATGGCTTCACCGTGTTGCTGGTGACCCACGACGTCAGTGAAGCGGTGGCGATTGCCGATCGGGTGATCCTGATCGAAGAGGGCGAAGTGGGCCTTGACCTGCTCGTGGAACTGCCGCGCCCACGGGTTCGCGGCTCGCATCGGCTGGCGGCGCTGGAAACCCAAGTGCTCAATCGTGTGCTCGCACTGCCCGGTGAACCGCCGGAACCGGAACCCGTATCCCCCTTGCCTACGCAACTGCGTTGGGCTCATTAATCCAAGCAACGACAGGAATCAACATCATGACGATCAAAGCCATCAACGTTCGCAACCAATTCAAAGGCGCCATCAAGGAAATCGTACTGGGTGACGTGCTGTCGGAAATCGACGTGCAAACCGCGTCCGGCATCGTCACTTCGGTGATCACCACGCGCTCGGTCAAGGAGCTGGAATTGGTGGTCGGCAGTGAAGTGATTGCGTTCGTGAAATCCACTGAAGTGTCGATCGCCAAGTTGTAAGGGCGTGGGCAGTCAGTGAATTCGGCGGTGCGGCCTTCGCGAGCAAGCCCGCTCCCACATTTRATCYTCAGTGAACACGGAATGTGTGTACACAGAGATCAAATGTGGGAGCGGGCTTGCTCGCGAAGAGGCCAATGAGACCACTGCAGGAATCAGGCTGAAATAGCGCGCTTGGGCAGATACGGCGGCAAATACAGCCCCAGATACGCATCAAACACCCGCATCCCTTCCTCAGCCATGCGCGGCGTAATTTGCCCGTGTTGCTGCACCGAGCGCGCATAAACGCGATCACCCAGCTCCATGGCCAGTGCAAACACATCCACGTCCGTCGGCAGCCTGGGCAATTCGAAATGATGATCGAAGAGTTTGTGCATCAGGTCGCCCAGTTCGATGTCGTGCTGGCGGTCGGCCTGGGTGACTTCGGTCAGGCCATGCTGAGCGAGGATCAGTTGGCGGGCTGCGGCATCTTCACTGTAGATCGCGAGCATGCGTTGCTCCACCAGACGTGACAGGTCACGCCAGCCGCTGAGCGCGTCATGATCGATAGGCGCTTGCAGGCAGGCGCGGAACGCGGCGTGGACATCGGCGGTCAGCGCTTCGAGCAGTGCCGGGACGCTGGCGAAGAAGTGGTATACGGAGGATGGCGGAATCTCCGCGCGCTCGGCGACGCTGTAGATCGACAGGCTGGCCACACCCTCGGCGGCCAGCAGCGTGCGGGCAGCATCGAGTATCGAATCGATCCGCGCCTGGCTGCGGGCACGGGGTTTGCGTGGGGTGGCGAGTCGGGTCATTGAAGTCTCCTGCAGGGCAGGGGGCATTGTACGAGCAGGGTTGTGTGTTGTCTGCCAGGACGCCATCGCGAGCAGGCTCGCTCCCACAGTTGATCTCCAGTGAACA
>NZ_JBFULH010000232.1:0-6687 GCF_056400445.1 Pseudomonas sp. P5_B2
GGTAAGTGGCCTTATACCCTCTCAAGTCCCCCGGCCTGCACATAGGCCTGCTGGAGCGCGATCTCATACCGGCATGGCAGCATCGAGACGTTGGACGTCCTCGTCGACAGACGTGACATTCCCTCATTTGACATGATGTTGTGGAGGTAAGCATGCCGAAAAAACCTAAGCAGTGGGCTCAGCGTTTACCGGAATTTCTTGTCGAAGCAGAAACTCTCCTCGCCAAATCGGAGGAGTGTCTGAGCCACCTGCAATTGATCAACAATGACAAAGACGCAATCGATTGCTTGCTCAGCAGTCTCCTCAAACTGGCGAGCAGGGCAGATGCCTTGGCACTGGAAGCGGTGTCGGAGTTCTCGCTGCATATCCATGGTTTGCTGAACCACACCCACAGCCCTATTGATCTGCACGATCAAGCACTGGACGCGCTGAAGGACTGTCTCTCGTTGATGGCTTGGCAGCTCGAACTCATCGATCAAGCCACCGGTCAACTCACCCTGGATGACACTGAACAGACTTCATTGATCGAGGCCTTTGCGCTCCAGGTCGGACAAAGTCCATTTCACTTACCGGTTAATTCCAAACCGTTTACGCTCGTTTCCTATTCGGAACGGCAGGTTTGAAATAGTCAGACAAATTTGCAGCGGTATATTCTTATTGCCAGGGTGGCGTCATACCGAATGCACTCATGTCGCTATTGAATATTTCATACCTGTCAGCGACAGATCGTTAATAACTCCTTCCGTTAAACATTTCCCATTGGGAAACTAGTGTTTAACCGGCCTATTCACTGACCGTATGGTCATATATACCCAACGCGACCAACGGTATCTTAAGTGCTATTATGCCGACCATTAGTTGACGCCAATTAATGGCCAAGTGGGATCGGGCGAGAGCAGGCCGACAAGGCTGTAGTTCCCCTCCTTACTGCTTTCTGCTCAAGACGAGCCACTATAGATACCAGACAGAGACCCGTCAGCCCTATGACAGGTCTGCCCGCAGCGAACATTCATTGGCTCCATCCGCTATGTACGCCAGCCTCAAGTCAGTCATCCTGTGGCCACCTTCCCAGCAAACCGTGCGACGCCTCACGCTATTACTGTGCACCTGTTCGGCAGTTGGGACCCTACTGGTCTTCTGCATGTCCGCTGCCCTTCCGCTGAGCGTGCTGGTGCTCAATATCGCGGCGCTTGCTTGCGTCTGGGTGCAACATCATCTCTCGAGCACGTCGATAAAATTTGAGCCGCAAGAGCTGGCGGACCGTCTGCTGGAAGTACAGGAAAATGAACGCCATCGCCTGAGCAGAGAATTGCACGACGATATAGGCCAATTGCTGACAGCCGCAAAACTGCAAAGTGAATGGCTCAAACGGCGGATGCCTGAAGACATTCAAGACCAGTGCTCAGTGCTCTGCGACACACTCGAAGAAACCCTGATCAAGGTTCGTGACGTTTCGGCCATCCTTAATCCCAGGCAACTGGCGAGCCTCGGACTGGAAGCCAGTCTGCGCGCGCATCTGCTCAAGACCCTGGCCAATACATCCATGCGCTGGAGCCTGGAATGCCATCAACGCCTGACCGGCATACCGGAGGAAATGGCGGTGGCAGCGTTTCGAATTACCCAGGAAGCAGTGACCAACATATTGCGCCACGCCGAAGCGAAAAATCTGTTGGTCCGACTGCAACGCATGCCCCAGGGCCTGAAGCTATCGATCAACGACGACGGCCAGGGTTTCGCACCTGCAGCTGACCCCGGTAGAGAGGGACAACGTGGGATGGCCGGGATGCGGGAACGGACCGATCAGTTGGGCGCAACCTTGGCCGTTACCAGCGAGCCGGGCAAAGGCACCCAAATCGAAGCACTCTTCCCCTGGGCGCCCCGTGCGCTCAAACGGGCTAGTATGAATAAGGTTTTACATTGACTTGTAACTTACTTCTGGTGGATGACCACTCGCTAATCAGGGCTGGCGTGCGCGCCTTGGTATTGGATATTCCCGGCTATGCGATCATTGGCGAGGCCGATGACGGCTCGCAGTTACTCGAAATGGTCGAGACACTCTCCCCTGACATTATTTTGCTGGATATTTCCATGAAGGAAACCGGCGGCCTTGAAGCCTTGCAGCGACTCAAGCGGGGGCGCCCACAAAGCAAGGTGCTGATCCTGTCGATGCACACCGAGCCCGCAATCATCATGCAAGCACTTGAGTCCGGCGCTCATGGCTATTTGCTTAAAGACACCACGGCCACCGAGCTGGAACATGCCCTCGATGCCTTGCGCAACAACGAACGCTATCTGAGCCCTGCCATCGCCCACACAGTTATCAATCAGGCATTGATCCGCAATCAGAAACAGCAGCCGGAAACGCCCGACTCACATAACCTGACGGCACGCCAACTGGAAATCCTGCGACTGATTGTTCGCGGCAAATCCACTCGGGAAATCGCCAATGGTCTGGGCCTTAGCATCAAGACCGTTGAAACCCACCGCTCGCAGATCATGAAACGCCTGCAGATATACGACGTGGCCGGTCTGGTCCTGTTTGCCGTACGCGAGCAAATCATCAGCCTGGACGATTAACCGGCAGCGATGCACTCAACAGCGGTGAGTTTTCCGGCAAATGCACACGCAAAGCCGCGGCACGCGCAGAAAAACGCAGGTTATCACCCTCAAGAGGTTCGCCATCAAGGTTGATGTGCAGACCTTCCGAGACCTTGATCTCGACCCAGGGCAGACGGGCGCGCACAAACATGTTGTCGATACCAAAACCATCGACTAGCAGGTTTTTCAAGGTACCGACCACTTCCTGCGGTGCCGGTAAAATACTGATGTCCAGCAGACCATCGTCAACCAGCGCCTCCGGACATAGCATATGCCCTCCTCCCGCCTGCCGACCATTGCCGATACCGAGTGCCAATAGCTCACCGCGCCAATGAAAGTCCGGTCCCTGTAACTCGCCATAAGCCGCATGCAACTCGCTGAAGCGTGACAAACCGGTAAACAGATACGCCGCACCGCCGAGGACTTTTTTCAAATCTTCCGACGTATTCGCCGTAACCTGACTGCCGAAGCCGCCAGTGGCCATGTTCAGAAAGACCTGCCCTCCAACGTCCCCCAGATCGATAGCGTGCGGCACAGTATCCAGAAGCTCCAGAGCCAGAGCCGGCTCTAGAGGCACACCCGCGGCGCGAGCAAAATCGTTGGCAGTGCCCAATGGCATCAAGACCAGGCTGGCCTGATTCGGGTGCGCGGCTATAGCCTCGGCAATATCGCGTAATGTGCCATCACCGCCGCCGGCAATCAGTTGCGTATAGCCTGCGCTCAACGCTTCTTCCACCCACCGCTGCGCATCCCCCGCCTCCCAGGTCAGTCGGACCGCCAGTTGCCACCCCTGCTTGCGCTTACCTTCGACGGCTGCGCGGACCTCCTCGTTGAGTGCCTGCTTGCCATGCAGAATCAACAGCGCCTTGCGCTCGCTCATTGTCGTAGCTCCTGATTGGAATTCATTCAGGAGATGTTGACCTCACTGCCCCCTATAAAGGTCGCAAGGCGTTGAGTTTTTTCGAGGCGTGCTGGATTGCGGTCCTACAGGGTGGGAAGTTTTCTTACGATATCTGAGGAATCGGCTCAATTGACCAACTGGGGCGATTGGTACACCGTGATGTCAGCGGTTATCCGTCATCAACAGCAAAAACACAGGGATGTGCAAGCAATGAGCAAACCCCGTTCCAGGGCTACAAAAAACGCACGCATTACGAATTTCGGTTACCCGAACGGCATTGACGCAAGGAGCGGCTTTCTCCATGCAAACTCATGACATCAAGTTGCCGCTCAACCCGGCGACACCGTTCACGGAAAGTCGCGCCAATCATCAGGCTGCATTCAACAACAACGCAAAACCCGCTACAGGAGCTGATATGGAACCTCGTGTCATTGAACTGGAGACCCATCTGAAATACATCCGAAGAGACATGGACGAAGTGCGCAATGACGTCAAATCCATCAAACACAGACTGGCCTACTCTGCGGGCGGAACCGCGGTGGTCCTCGGGCTGTTGGGCTGGGTTGCCAATAGCCGCTTTGACCAGGTCGTGACTCTTCTGGTTCGTTAAGCGCCATGCATGCACGCAAGACCCGGCAGATTTACCGGGCTTGCGGCACCAACGCATAACGGGGTCAGTTCAGGACTTCGCTCAGAGGAATGAAAACGACATATTCACCCTCGATCAACGTGCGATCTTCCGACACCTCAACCAGGCCATCGGCCCAGGCAGCACTGCGAAGTACACCAGAGCTCTGATTTTTGTARATTATCGCCCGGCCATTCTCCAGGCGCCCACGCAAGTACTCTCGGCGATTGCCAGCCTTTGGCCAGACAAACCCGGCCGGCACCTGAAACTTCAGCGGTTCGACCTCTTTTACACCTTGACGGCGCAGCAGATAGGGCTTTGCCAACAAAGCAAAGGTGACCAGTGTCGACGCCGGGTTGCCAGGCAAACCAATCACAGGCACACCGCGAAAATGCCCGAATGTCAGCGGCTTGCCAGGTTTGATGGCGAGTTTCCACAGTGTCAGTTCGCCTTCTTCGCGCAAGGCCATGCCCAGGAAATCAGCTTCTCCAACAGACACCCCACCCGTGGAGAGGATCAGATCGACATCCTTCAACTCGCCGAGGCGGGTACGGGTGGTCACCAAATCATCAGGAAGAATTCCGCCATCAATGACTTCGCAGCCCAGGCGTTGCAACCAACTGCACAACAACACGCGATTGCTGTTGTAGATCTGTCCTGGGCCCAAGGACTGACCCGGCTCAACTAATTCATCTCCAGTTGAGAGAACGGCAACACGAACCTTGCGAACCACGTCCAGCTCAGCGCAGCCCAGCGATGCCGCCAAACCTTGTTCGATAGGTCCAAGTCGCGTACCGGCCGGCAAGACAAGCTCGCCAACCGTGGTTTCCTGACCTTGTGGCCGGATGTTTTGACCCGGCCTCATGGGTTCGAGGAAACGGACTCGTTGATCCGCCTGAACCTCGGCATTTTCCTGCATCTCGACACAGTCGGCGCCTGCTGGCACAGGTGCACCGGTAAAGATTCGGGCACAGGTACCGGGCTTCAACGGTTCGGGCGACTGACCGGCAAATACCTTCTGACTGACCAACAACGGTTCTCCCGTCCAGTCAGCGACACGCAAGGCGTAGCCGTCCATGGCGCTGTTCGGCCAAGGTGGCAGATCAAGGGTCGAAACCAAATCATCGGCGAGCACGCGCCCCTGCACCTGCGCCACCAGCAAGCGTTCACGCTCGCGGATGGGCGAGGCTTCTGCCATTTCCAGCAGGCGCGCCAGCGCCACCTCGACAGGCATCAGACTGCCGGTTTTACCTGGCTTACCCGCGGGATTCACAGGGTGCCGCCTGCTTCAGGTGAGCCACGAAATTGCAGGGACGATGTCGCGCATCCAGCTGTTCGGCAAGAATGCCATCCCAACCGGTGCGCACGGCATTGGTCGAACCTGGCAAGCAACAGACCAGCGTACCGTTGGCCAGTCCGGCCAGCGCCCGGGACTGCACGGTCGAAGTACCGATGTCGGCAACAGAAATCTGCCGGAACAGCTCACCAAAACCATCAACCTGCTTGTCCAGCAGGCAACTCACCGCCTCTGGCGTACTGTCGCGCCCCGTGAACCCGGTACCGCCAGTGATCAGCACCACCTGCACCACCTCGTCGGCAATCCAGTTGGCGACTTGCGCGCGAATTTTGTAGAGATCATCTTTAAGCAAAACCCGAGCGGCCAGGTTGTGGCCGGCAGCGCTCAAGCCGTCGACAAAAACCTGGCCTGACGTATCGGTTTCCAGGGTTCGGGTATCGCTGACCGTCAGCACCGCGATGTTAAGCGGCACGAAAGGTACATCAGCCTTGGCTTTCATAGGCTCGTCCAGTTGTAGGAAAAACAGCTCGGTGTTATATCACAGCGCTTCACTTTTTCAGCGCCCCATGGAGACCTGCCATGCCCCTTGACTCACCATTGCCGCCTTGCTCCATTTTGCTCCTGGCTGGCGGTCGTGGCCAACGCATGGGTGGTCAGGACAAGGGTTTGCTGGAGTGGCACGGAGAGCCGCTGATCGCACACCTGCACCGCAAGACCCGCGATCTGAGCGATGACCTCATCATCTCGTGCAACAGGAACCTGGACAAATACGCGCCATACGCCGATCAAATGGTTCATGACGAGGAAGGCGATTTCCCTGGACCATTGGCCGGTATTCGCGCAGGCCTCAAGGCGGCCCGACATCCTCTTCTGCTGGTGCTGCCCTGCGACGTACCTCGCATCAATGCCGCCCTGCTCCACAGCATGCGCGAAACTGCCAACCAGCATCCGGACAAACCGTTGATGCTGCGTCATGGCGAACATTGGGAACCGTTGCTGTGCATTATCCCTGTCGCGCTCAGCGCAGCATTTGACAAGGCATGGAATGAAGGTGAACGCAGCCCGGGGCGCCTCATGCGCAAACTGGAAGCCACCGCACTACAATGTACAGACAACGACCCGCGACTGGCCAACCTCAATACCCCGGAGTTATTAAGCGCACCTAGCACCGCGTCAGAATGACATTAGCCAAGGAACTTGCGAGCGATGTATACGTCTCAAGCTCAGCAACTAAAGAATTCTTTTTTCGGAGACACACTCATG
>NZ_JBFULH010000233.1:0-6683 GCF_056400445.1 Pseudomonas sp. P5_B2
CCACCGAGGCGTTCTACCAGATTGAATGGGCGCCGTCGGTGATCGACAACTGCGGCACCTTCTTCGGCAACGACGTGACGCCGGAAGGCTGCAACGACCGCGCCRTGCTGGCGGGTCTCGACCTGGCACCGGGCGTGGCCAACAACACCGGGGCCCCTGGCCTGACGGACGACGCCTACATCCCGCGCACCAAAACCAAAGACGCCCGGGACAGCGGCCAGTTCGGCCTGGCCTTGCGCTGGTACGCGCCAGAGAGGCCATCGACCAGGAAAAGGTTACCGAGATTCTGCTGGCACCCACGATGGTCCAAATGCTTCTGGACTGGTACCAGAGTCAGGACCATTCACTGCAAGTCGGGTCGCTCAAACGTATCTGTTATGGGGCGTCATCGATTACCCCGGCGTTACTTGACCGCGCGCGTAACGTTTTTTTCAATGCCGGTTTCTCGCAAAACTACGGCATGACCGAACTGGCACCTACCGCGACAACCCTGGGTGTGCAGCATCACACACCCGAGTGCCAGGCTAACGGCAGGATGTACTCGGCAGGCCTGCCAGCGGCCTGCGTCGAAATCCGTATCGTCGACACTCTGGACAATGAGGTCCCTCGTGGCACAGTGGGCGAGATCATCGTCCGCGGCCCGAACGTGATGCTCGGCTACTGGAACAAGCCCGAGGCCACCGCCGAAGTCCTGCGCGGTGGCTGGATGCATACGGGTGACGGTGGATATATGGACGAGGAGGGGTTTGTTTTCGTCTGTGACCGACTCAAGGACATGGTGGTCAGCGGTGGCGAAAACATCTATAGCGCCGAAGTCGAGACGGCCATTGCCCGCCATCCGGCGGTGGTGCAAAGCGCGGTCATCGGTATTCCTTGCCAGAAATGGGGCGAAACCGTGCATGCCGTGATCATTCTTAAACCCGATTGCAGCGTCAGTGGCGAAGACATCATCGCTCATTGCCGTCAGTACATCGCGGGCTACAAAGTCCCCCGCAGCATCGAGTTCCGCGAATCACTGCCGCTAACCAGCGTCGGCAAAGTGTTGAAAACCGAGCTACGCAAACCGTTTTGGGAAAACCAGTCACGGGGGATTGCCTGAGTCAAAATCAGCCAACGGCATGCTCGCTCCCACATTCAACCCTGTTCCCCTGTAGGCCGCCGAAAGCTGCGATCTTTTGATCTTGCCTTTGAAGATCGCAGCCTCGTTGCACTCGGCAGCTCCACAGGGCATGCGTAACCGTAAAAGCAAAGCATGGAACGTTGGATATCCTCGTCAACAACGCGGGCGTAGCGGTATTCCAGTTGATTGGTGACCTCAGGGGGCGCGATGTCCGCTTACGACCCAGGCTGTGTGAAAACGCACTGAGTACGTCAAAAACTGAGAGTTGCGTGCGTTACCTGCGAAATCGGCAGGCGAAAGCGCGAATTGCCWTATCCAACTACATAGGCATTCGTGATGCTGCTTGGGCCGCGTCAGCGGCACAAACAGCCGCTCATGGACGATCAAACGGCTGGATTCACGCCCTGATCGCTTCAAGCAGTCCTGCGATGCCGAAGATGCTCATCATCCGTTTGAGGTTGTACGCGAGCACATGAAGGCTCATCTCGGTACTTACCCTTGGTAGGGTTTTGGTCAGGAAGTGGGTACTTCCCATCCAGTATTTGAGCGTTCCAAAAGGATGTTCAACGGTCTGTCGGCGACGCCTCATCATCGTTGGATCACTTTCCAGCCGTGCCTGCATCGCATCGACTACGGCTTCATGTTCCCAGCGCTTTACCCGGCGCTCCTTACCCGTCGTACACTGCTTTTGCATTGCGCAGGACTGGCAGCCAGAGAACCAATAGCAGTGCAGTAGCATGCCGTCTTCTACTGAAGAATGCCGCCGGGTCAGTAACTGTCCCGCAGGGCATCGATACTCGTCCGATGCAGCAACGTAGATGAAGTCCTGCTTACCAAATCGGCCTTCGGCTTTGCTGCCCGATGTCAGGGGTTTCGGCACGAAGGTGGTGATGCCGGCTTGCTCGCAAGCAAGGATTTCCAGGCCTTTGTAATAGCCGCGGTCGGCCACCACCGTTAGCGATTCAGCCTCGATTTCTTCACGCGCCTGGTTCGCCATATTGCTCAGTTGCCCACGATCATTACCAACGTTGSTCACCTCATGAGCAATGATCAGATGGTGCTTGTCGTCGACAGCTGTTTGGACGTTGTAACCAACCGTCCCGGTGCCTCGGCCGCTCGTGGCCATTGAGCGTGCATCTGGATCGGTAAGAGAGATTTGTTGGTCTGGAGTTTCGTGAAGCTGCRCCTCGATTTCCTTGAGTTTCTGCATCTGCTTTTTCAGCGTTTCTATCTTTTCTTTCAGCCGCTCTGCTTTGGCCTCGGCCACTTCGGGCATTGCCCTATCCGCTGAATCCATCGCCGCCAGATAACGGTCAATGCTCTGCTCGATCTGTTGCATGCGCGCCTTCACTTTGCCCTGGGTGAAGTTACGGTCACGGTTGTTGACGGCTTTGAACTTGCTGCCGTCGATGGCGATGATTGATTGGGAGAAGAGATTGAGGTTGCGGCAAAGCACTACGAACTGGCGGCATACGCTGCGAATGGCTTTGCCGTTGTCCTTGCGAAAGTCAGCAATGGTTTTGAAGTCTGGGGCCAAACGCCCTGTCAGCCACATCAACTCGACGTTGCGCTCGGCCTCACGCTCTAGTCGACGGCTGGACTGAATCCGATTGAGGTAGCCGTAGATATAGATCTTCAGCAGGATCGCGGGATGGTAGGCCGGACGCCCCGTTGCAGCAGGATCAACACCTTCAAACCCAAGTGCACCCAGGTCGAGTTCATCGACGAAAACGTCGACCACCCGGACTGGATTTTCTTCGGTCACGTAATCATCCAGGCACTCCGGCAGCAACGTGACTTGCGTCCGAGCCTCACCTTCAATAAATCGCTTCATGATCGCCCCCGCTACGATCTCGACGATCAGAAGATTAGACAATTGCGGGAGTTTTCACACAGCCTGGGTCATGAACGGACAGGCCGATGCCGCAGTCAGCTCATTGTTCGTGACTCGTTACTTGATTGCCCGGTATTACCAGGGACGTTTGCGGATCAGCAGCACCGTTGGCGATGAGCCGGCGCGCATCGCCATGGCAACAGAGCACGGTGCTCTGGAGTTGCAATCGATTTTGAACAAGGCCCTGCTGAGTATTTCGCCTGAAGAAATGGATGGTCTGGTCGCTCGCTGGGGCAATGAGTTGGTGATGGATGACAGCTATTGGTTGCGTCATCGCCCAGCCATCTTGCAGGCGTTTGCCGTCGCTGCCGCCTTGCTCTTGCTGGCACTGGGCTGGATCGCCTGGCAGCGTCGACAGATCCGCCAACGTCAACAGTGGTTGCAGCAATTGCAAGACGCCAAGGACGCCGCCGACGACGCCAATCGCGCGAAAACCACGTTTCTGGCGACCATGAGCCACGAAATCCGCACGCCGATGAATGCGCTGATCGGCATGCTCGAATTGGCCGGGGTGCGGGCGAAAGAGGGCGTGGCTGACAGCTCCGCGCTGGAGGTGGCATCCACCGCCGCACAGCAGATTCTGGCGTTGATCGGCGATATCCTGGACATCGCCCGCATCGAATCCGGACACCTGACGCTGACGCCCGAACGTGTCAATTTGCATAAGCTGGTGGCATCGGTGTGCCGTGTGTTCGAAGGCCTGGCCCGGGAAAAAGACCTGACCTGGCGAGTCGATCTGGACGCGCGCAGTGATCGTGACGTGTTGATCGACCCAACGCGTTTAAAGCAGGCGCTGTCCAATCTGTTAAGTAATGCAATCAAGTTTACCCATGCCGGTGAGGTGAGCCTGACACTGCGGGTGGTGCCGGGCATTTCAGGTCATCTGGCGGTGGCCGTACACATCGAAGACACCGGCATTGGCATCAGCGCGGTTGATCAGCAGCGCTTGTTCAAACCGTTCGTCCAGGCGGACAACAGCCACCAGTCGGGCCGCAAGGGCTCCGGTCTGGGGCTGGTAATCAGCCGCACCTTGTGCGAAATGATGGGAGGGCGGCTGGTGCTCGGAAGCGTCCTTGGGCGGGGCACTCAAGCCGACATCAGTCTGTCGCTGGTGGCGTTGAAAGCCTTGCCTCCCAGTGACGCGGCGGACAGTGGATTAGCGCCATCCACCCGACCGCTGACGATTTTGGTGGTCGATGATTATCCGGCTAATCGCTTGTTGCTGAACCGTCAGCTGAGCTATCTGGGGCACCGCGTCATAGACGCCGAGGATGGCGAACAAGGGTTCGAACTATGGCGCGCCCATGAGTTCGATGTCGTCATCAGCGACTGCAATATGCCTGGGCTCAGCGGTTATGAATTAGCGAGCGCGATTCGTGATGAAGAGCGTGCCTATGGATTGTCGCCCACTCTGATCCTGGGGTTTACCGCCAATGCGCAGCCTGAGGAAAAGATTCGATGCCTGGACGCGGGCATGGACGACTGCTTGTTCAAACCCATCCTGCTGGCGGATTTGAGCGCGTGGCTGGCATCACGATTTTCAAGTGAGGCGCCGATCCCGGTCGACACGCAAGCTTCCCGAGAAATGGACTTGACCGGCCTGGAACTTTACGTAGGTGAAGACCGCACGCTGATCAATCAATTACTGCGTGAATTGGCCGAGACCAACCGCGATGACCGCATTCACCTGCTGCAAGCTCACGCCGGCGACAATCGGCCGCGCCTCCGTGAACTGGCGCACCGCATCAAGGGCTGCGCGCGCATGGTCCGTGCAGAACGTTTGATGGAGTGTTGCGATGACCTGGAACAAGCCTGCGCCGAGGGCCGCGCGGCGTTGATCGACGAGGCCGTCGATCACCTGCAGCACGCCATGAAAAGTCTCGGACAGCACCTCAAGCCAGACTAGCGTGGTGCGATGCCTTACCCGCGAGCCTCAAGAATCATGCAAGTCGTCGATCCCGTCGCATACAGCCGCCCATCCACATCATAAATCCGTCCCTCGGCCAGCGCGGTCGAACGCCCCAAGTGAACGATCTTGCCCTCGGCGCGCACCGGCCCGCTGGCGCCGGTCAGCGCACGCACATAACTGATGCGCAGATCCAGAGTCGTGTAGCCCTGACCCTTCCTCAGCTGCGTATGAATCGCACATCCCATGCACGAGTCCAGCAACGTCGCCGCATACCCGCCATGCACACTGCCCAGCGGGTTGTAATGCCGTGCGTCCGGGGTGCCTTGAAAGATAAACAGTCCGGCTGACCATTCGATGGGAATGAAATCCATCAGCGTGCCAATGGGCGGCGAGGGCAGTTCACCGTTACCGATGCCGTCGAAGAATTCGGCAGGCGACAGCGCACTGACATCGGCCATCGAGAGGCTGCCAGGGCCGGCAAGACGGGCGCGCATGGCCCGTTCCTGGGCGATCCATTGAGCCAGCGTGGCGTCGCGGGTGGGGCTTTGCATGATCTTGTCCTCGCGCGGAGCGGATATTATGGCTGTAATTTAGATTGATATTATGTCCGAAATAAAAACTCCGCCAGCGCCGTGTGTCGTGTCATTCAAGTGATGTCAGCGAGGTTAACCGCCTCTCCCATCGTTCCCCAGATAGAACGCTCAGACTGATTTTTGCCGTCTAGTGCCACAGAGGGTTCAGTTTTAAGCTTTGTGCATGGCTTCAACCACCTCTTAAGGAGACACCATGAAAAACATCATCGGTATCTACACCAGCCCACGCGCCCATTGGGTAGGCGACGGCTTTCCGGTTCGTACGCTGTTTTCCTACGACAACCTGGCCAAACATATCAGCCCGTTCCTGCTGCTGGATCACGCCGGCCCTGCCGAATTCACGCCGACCACTGATAGACGGGGTGTGGGTCAGCATCCGCACCGTGGGTTCGAAACCGTGACGATCGTTTACAAGGGCGAGTTGGAGCACCGCGATTCCACCGGCAGTGGCGGCAAGATCGGCCCGGGCGATGTGCAATGGATGACCGCTGCGTCCGGGATCCTGCATGAAGAGTTTCACTCCAAAGCTTTCGCCCAATCCGGTGGCACGCTGGAAATGGTGCAGCTGTGGGTCAACCTGCCGGCCAAGGACAAAATGGCCGATGCCGGTTACCAGACGATCCTCGATGGCGACATCCCGAGCATCCCGCTCAAGGATCAGGCCGGCAGCCTGCGTTTGATTGCCGGTGAGTTCGACGGCCATACCGGCCCGGCGCGCACTTTTACGCCGATAGATGTCTGGGACCTGCGCCTCAATGGCGGCAAGTTGCTGACCCTGGACCTGCACGAGGGTCGCAACACAGCATTGGTGGCGTTGCGCGGTACGGTTCAGGTCAATGGCCTGGAATCGGTGCGCGAAGGTCAGTTGGCGTTGTTCGATCGCGAGGGCGATCAGTTGACCCTTGAAGCCAGCGAGGATGCAGTCGTGCTGTTGCTCAGTGGTGAGCCGATCGATGAGCCGATTGTGGGTCACGGCCCGTTCGTGATGAACACCGAACAGGAAATTCACCAGGCCTTCGCCGATTTCCAGTCCGGTCGCTTCGGCCGGATGCACGGTTAACCCGATTGGGTGTCATACCCCATTAAATGTGGGAGTGGGCTTGCTCGCGAAAGCGATGGATCAGTCACCGTTTGTGCCGATTGATCCTCCGCTTTCGCGAGCAAGCC
>NZ_JBFULH010000234.1:0-6675 GCF_056400445.1 Pseudomonas sp. P5_B2
GTATGACAAAGAGCAAATGTGGGAGTGAGCCTGCTCGCGATGGCGATTTTGGAGGCGCCGCCTTACTTATCGCTCAACGCAAACTGCGTCAGGCAGAACGTCGCAATGCCCATATCTTCCAGCCGCTGCGACCCGCCCAGCTCCGGCAAATCAATTATCGCCGCCGCTTCATGAACCCGCGCGCCCATGCGTCGAATCAGGTTCGCCGCCGCAATGAGCGTGCCGCCCGTGGCGATCAGGTCATCGAACATCACCACCGAATCGCCCTCGCACAGGCTGTCGGCGTGCACTTCCAGGAACGCTTCGCCGTACTCGGTCGCGTAACCTTCAGCCAGCACGTCGGCCGGCAGTTTGCCTTGCTTGCGGAACAGCACCAGCGGCTTGTTCAACTGATAGGCGAGCACCGAACCGATCAGGAAGCCACGTGCATCCATCGCCCCGATGTGGGTGAAGTCGGCTTCGACGTAGCGATGGGCAAAGCTGTCCATCACCAGGCGCAGGGCCGTGGGGGATTGGAATAACGGTGTGATGTCACGAAAGATCACGCCCGGCTTGGGGAAGTCGATCACGGGGCGGATCAGGGATTTGATGTCGAAGGAGTCGAAGACCATCGTCGAGGTGTCCTGGCAGGCTGCAAACGTCGCAGTATAACGGCGGCTGAACCGTTTCGCTCAGCCGCGAGGGTTACCATCAGCCTTCGACAGAGCCGCCGGCCAATGCACAGAGTTGGATCGGGTCAAGGATATGGATTTCCTTGCCTTCGGCCGCGATCAATTCGTTCTGCTGGAAACGGGTGAAGACCCGGGACACGGTTTCGACTGCCAGCCCCAGGTAATTGCCGATTTCATTGCGCGACATGCTCAGGCGGAACTGGTTGGCCGAGAAGCCGCGGGCGCGAAAACGTGCCGACAGGTTGACCAGGAACGTGGCGATGCGCTCGTCGGCGGTTTTTTTTGACAGCAGCAACATCATTTGTTGATCTTCACGAATCTCGCGGCTCATGACACGCATCAACTGACGGCGCAGTTGCGGCAGTTGCAGGGCCAGTTCGTCGAGGCGGTCGAAAGGGATTTCGCACACTGATGTCGTTTCCAGCGCTTGCGCGGACACGGGATGTTTTTCAGTGTCCATGCCCGACAGGCCGACCAGTTCACTCGGCAGGTGGAAGCCGGTGAGTTGCTCTTCACCGCTGTCGCTCAGGCTGAACGTCTTGAGGGCGCCGGAGCGTACTGCGTAGACGCAATCGAAGGTGTCGCCCTGGCGAAACAGGAACTCGCCTTTTTTCAGAGGGCGGCCACGCTTGACGATGTCGTCCAGCGCATCCATGTCCTCCAGGTTCAGAGACAGCGGTAAACACAGCGGGGCGAGGCTGCAATCCTTGCAATGGGCCTGGTTATGAGCACGCAGTTTGACTGGCTCGGACATTTCTTCAATCCTTGTGGGAAAACACACATAAGACGTAAGGGTAACCCACAGGAGGGCGTTCCGGCCAGTTTGCGCAGATATTGTCCTGAGACGATATAAGGCCATGTTTGGTAGTGCTGGGAAAAGCTAGATCACCCTTGAAAACCGTTGGTGGTTTAGCTCTTGCAAATAGGCATCGAACACCATGCACACCGACCGCACCAGCAAACGACCGGCCGGCAGTACGGTGATCCGTTCGTTGTCGAGTGTGATCAAACCGTCATCGGCCATGGTCTGAAGCTGCGGCCACAGTTGGCCGAAGTAGCCGCGAAAGTCGATGTTGAAGGCCTCTTCGATCTCGACGAATTCGAGGCTGCAAATGCAGATTAGCTGCTGTATCACCGCCCGCCGCAACCGGTCATCGGCGTTACACACCAGGCCGCGACTGGTGGCCAATTGAGCGGCGGCCAGGGTGTTCTGGTATTGCACCAGGTCGCTGGTGTTCTGGCAGTACAGATCGCCGATCTGGCTGATGGCTGACACCCCCAAACCGATCAGGTCGCAATGACCGTGAGTGGTGTAACCCTGAAAGTTGCGTTGCAGGGTCGATTCTTCCTGGGCAATCGCCAGTTCGTCGTCGGGCAGGGCAAAGTGGTCCATGCCGATGTAGCGATAGCCGGCTGTGGTCAGTTGTTCGATGGTGCGCTGGAGCATTTCAAGCTTCTGCGCCGGTGTTGGCAGCTCGTCGCTGTTGATGCGCCGCTGCGGCATGAAGCGTTCCGGCAGGTGCGCGTAATTGAACACCGAAAGCCGGTCCGGTTGCAGGTTGATGACTTCATCGACCGTGCGGGCAAAGTTTTCGGGCGTCTGCCTGGGCAAGCCATAGATCAGATCGATGTTGATCGAACGAAATTGCAGGGTTCGGGCGGCGTCGATCACTGCGCGGGTTTCTTCCAGGCTTTGCAGGCGATTGACCGCTCGCTGCACCGCCGGGTCGAGGTCTTGCAGGCCAATGCTGACGCGGTTGAAGCCCAGTTCGCGTAGCAGGCCCATGGTCGACCAATCGGCTTCGCGAGGGTCGATTTCGATGCCGTAGTCGCCGGAATCGTCATCCAGCAAATTGAAGTGTTTGCGTAACTGGGCCATTAGCTGGCGCAGTTCATCGTGGCTGAGAAACGTCGGGGTGCCGCCGCCAAAGTGCAGTTGTTCGACCTTCTGCGCCGGATCGAGGTGACAGGCGATCAGCTGGATTTCCTGCTCAAGGCGCTGCAAGTAGGGCAGGGCCCGGCCACGGTCCTTGGTGATGACTTTGTTGCAGGCGCAGTAGTAGCAAATGTTCGCGCAGAACGGGACGTGCACGTACAGCGACAACGGACGCATCGCCTTGCGGCTGTCGCGCAGCGCGTGGAACAGGTCGAACGAGCTGACCTGACTGTTGAATTGCACCGCAGTCGGGTAAGAAGTGTAACGCGGTCCCGCCAGGTCATAACGGCGGATCAGATCGGTGTCCCAACGAATGGCGTCGAGCATCATGCGGGCGTTCCCCCGGATAGGCTGGCAGTGACTGCGAGTCTAGGGGGCAGGGCGGCTGGGCATGTTGATTTGTGTCAACGGTGAGCACGGACCTGTAGCAGCTGCGGAGCCTGCGAGGCTGCGTTCGGCTGCGAAGCTGACGTGAAATCAGACAATTCGGTGCTTCAGGAAAACCTCGCATTCAGGGTTTACGACTGCTTCGCAGCCGAACGCAGCCTCGCAGGCTCGGCAGCTGCTACATGTTGGTCTAATGCCCCATAAGCCAGTGCTGATGTGGCCCCGGCAAGGTCCAGATGCCGAACACCATCACCAGCAATCCACCGGCCATGCGCACACTGCGTTTGCGCAACAGCGCCGTCACCCGTTCAGCGGCAAGGCCCGTGGCAAGCAGCACCGGCCAAGTGCCCAGACCGAACGCGAGCATCAACAAAGCGCTGTCCAGCGCATTGCCCTGGCTGGCCGACCACAACAATGTGCTGTAAACCAACCCGCACGGCAACCAGCCCCAAAGCGCGCCCAGCAGCAAGGCGCGGGGCAGGCTCGACACCGGCAGCAGTTTGTTGGCAACCGGCTGGATATGTCTCCATAGGCCGCGGCCCAGGCTTTCGATGCGGGTCAGGCCGCTCCACCAGCCGGCGAGGTACAGGCCCATGGCGATCAGCAGCAAACCGGCGATGACCCGCATAAACATGGCAGCCGGACTGTTGGCCACAGCCCAGCCCGCCAGGCCGATCAGCAGGCCGGCCGTGGCATAACTGAGGATTCGTCCCAGATTATAGGCGAGCAACAGCCGAAAGCGCCGGCTGCGTTGTTCTTTGGGAATCGCCAAGGTCAGCGCGCCCATCAAGCCGCCGCACATGCCCAGGCAATGGCCGCCCCCGAGCAAACCGAGAATCACCGCAGACACCAGCAATGGTGCCAATTCAAACATGAGGCGGCGCCTTGTCGTCCGGCTTGGCCGGATGGCCGCTGGCTTCTTCGACCGCTGCTTTGTGAGCCGGGTCCTGGTCGTCGAACAGAATGCTGTGGGCCGGGCCGTCGAGGTCGTCGTACTGACCGCTGTCGACCGCCCAGAAGAAGATATAGACAGCGATGGCCACGAGCACCAATGCGGCCGGGATCATCACGTATAGAGCTGGCATGGTGGACTCCATGCCCGCGCTGGCTCAGGCCGGCAGCGGGCGGGTTTCTGGCGTGGGGCTGGCAGGCGGCGCACTCGGCAGGCGAGTCAGGCGCAGGGCGTTCAGCACCACGGTCAACGAACTGATCGACATGCCGACAGCGGCCCACACGGGTGTAATCCAGCCGAGGGCGGCGAACGGCAACATGAGGCCATTGTACAACCCGGCCCACAACAGGTTCTCGATGATTATCCGACGGGTTCGCCGCGCCAGGCTGAAGGCTTGCACCAGCGCGTCGAGGCGGTTGGACAGTAACACGGCATCGGCGCTGGTTTTCGCCAGATCAGTGGCCGAGCCCATTGCCACGCTGATGTCGGCCGCGGCCAGCACCGGCACGTCGTTGACCCCGTCACCGAGCATCAACACCTTGCGGCCTTCCTTGTGCAGTTGTTGCAGGACCTGCAGTTTATCGTCCGGCCGTAAACCGCCACGGGCCTCGTCGATACCCAGTTCGGCGGCGACGCTCGCAACCATCGGCGAGCTGTCGCCGGACAGCAACAAGGTGCGCCAGCCCCGTGCCTTGCAGGCCTGCAATAACGCCGGGGCATCTGCGCGCAACCGGTCGTCGAGGACAAACCACGCCAGAGGTCCGTGACTGTCGCCGAGCAACAACCATTGGCCCGCTTCATCGGGCATCAAGGGCACGGCTGCACCGCTGAGCTCGCAGACAAAACCTGGCTGGCCAATGCGCAATCGCTGGACGCCGACCAAGCCTTCAAGACCCAAACCCGGCGTACTGTGGACTTCTTCGGCGGCCAGTGGCGCGCGGCCAAAGGCGCGGGCGATCGGGTGTTCGGAACGGTTTTCCAATGCGGCAGCGAGGCTCAGGCACTGGTCAGTGTCGAGTGCGCCAAGGGGGCGGATAGAACGCAACGCCAGGCGACCCTCAGTGAGGGTGCCGGTCTTGTCGAAGATCACCGTGTCGATCTGGTTCAAGCCTTCCAGCACATGACCGCGGGTCAGCAGCAGGCCGAGTTTGTGCAGCGTGCCGGTGGCGGCGGTGAGCGCGGTTGGCGTCGCGAGGGACAACGCGCAGGGGCAGGTGGCGACCAGCATGGCCAGCACGATCCAGAAGGCGCGCGATGAATCGAGTTCCCACCACAACAGGCCAATGACAGCCGCGGCAATCAGCGACAACAGCAAAAACCACTGTGCGGCGCGGTCGGCGATTTCCGCCAGGCGCGGCTTTTCGGCTTGCGCGCGGTCCAGCAGGCGGACAATGGCGGACAGCCGCGTGTCCTGGCCCAGTGCCAACACTTGCACGGTCAACGCCCCTTCAACGTTCAGCGTGCCGGCGGTTACTGCGTCGCCGGGCGTTCGTGGTTGCGGCAGGTATTCGCCGGTCAGCAACGATTCGTCAATGCTCGATTGGCCATCGAGGATCTTGCCGTCGGCCGGCAGGATCGCGCCGGGGTGGACCAGCACCTGATCGCCCACGCGCAATTCGCTGAGCAGGATTCGCTCGCTCTGGCCATCAGCGCTCAGGCGCAGGCATGAAGCGGGCAGCAAGTTGACCAGTTGTGCGGTCGCGGCGGCGGTGCGCTCTCGGGCCCGGCGTTCCAGATAGCGGCCGGCGAGCAGAAACAGTGCAAACATCCCCACCGCATCGAAATACAGTTCGCCGACGCCGCTGATCGAAGTCCAGATCCCGGCAAGGTAGGCGCTGCCAATTGCCAGTGAGACCGAAACGTCCATGGTCAGGTGGCGGGTGCGCAGGTCGCGCATGGCACCTTTGAAAAAAGGTGCGCAACTGTAGAACACAATCGGAGTGGTCAGAAACAGCGCGACCCAGCGCAAAATGGTGTGCATTTCGGGGCTGAGGTCGATGTTGAATTCCGGCCAGGTGGCCATGGTTGCCATCATCGCCTGGAACCACAGCAGCCCGGCGACACCGAGTTGACGCAAGGCCAGACGGTTTTCGCTGGCCAGTTGTTCGCTGGCGCGGTCGGCCTGATACGGGTGAGCGGCATAGCCGATGTGGCGCAATTCACTGAGGACCTGACTCAGCGGCAATTGCGCATCGGCCCAGCGTACGTGCAAGCGATGGTTGGACAGGTTGAGGCGCGCTTCGGCCACTGCCGGCAAGCCGCGCAGGTGTTTCTCGATCAACCAGCCGCACGCGGCGCAGCTGATGCCCTCCATCAACAGCGTGGTCTCGGCGAGGTCGCCGTCATGGCGTACGAACGGCGCTTGCACGTCGGCACGGTCGTACAGCGCCAGTTCGTCCACCAACTGCACTGGCAAGCCTTCGGGGTTGGCCGAGGACTCGCTGCGATGCTGGTAATAGCTTTCCAGTCCACCCGCCACGATTGCCTCGGCCACCGCCTGGCAACCCGGGCAGCAAAACTCGCGGGTTTCACCCAAGACCGCAGCGGTGAAGCGGCTGCCGGCCGGGACGGGCAGGGCGCAGTGGTAGCAGGGGGTTGGAGTGGTCATGGGGTTTTCACAGGGTGTTGTCCGATGATCGTTCCCACGCTCTGCGTGGGAATGCCTCCCCGGACGCTCCGCGTCCGCTTCGGCTGGGACGCGGAGCGTCCCTGGCTGCGTTTCCACGCAG
>NZ_JBFULH010000235.1:0-6662 GCF_056400445.1 Pseudomonas sp. P5_B2
AACCGAGGTGATGCTATCGCCGGCAGGCCAGCTCCCACAGGTATTGCATTCCAATCTATTGGAAAGTGATCAGACGCCCAGGTAATCCAGGATCCCTTCGGCGGCATTACGGCCTTCGAAGATCGCCGTCACCACCAGGTCAGAACCGCGAACCATGTCGCCACCGGCGAAGATTTTCGGGTTGCTGGTTTGGTGCTTGTACTTGCCTTGTTCCGGGGCTACAACTCGGCCCTGGCTGTCGGTCTGGATGTCGAACTGCTCGAACCATGGCGCCGGGCTTGGGCGGAAACCGAACGCGATGACCACGGCGTCAGCCGGGATGATCTCTTCGGAACCCGGAATCGGCTCAGGGCTGCGACGGCCACGGGCGTCCGGTTCGCCGAGACGGGTCTCGACCACTTTCACGCCTTCGACGCGGTCTTCACCGACGATGGCGATTGGCTGGCGGTTGTAGAGAAACTTCACGCCTTCTTCCTTGGCGTTCTTCACTTCTTTACGCGAGCCCGGCATGTTCGCTTCGTCACGACGATACGCACAGGTCACCGATTTGGCGCCCTGACGRATCGAMGTRCGGTTGCAGTCCATYGCCGTGTCGCCGCCGCCSAGWACCACAACYTTCTTGCCTTTCATGTCGACGAAATCTTCCGGCGACTTTTCAAAGCCCAGGTTGCGRTTGACGTTRGCGATCAGGAAGTCSAGCGCRTCRTRMACGCCCGGCAGGTCCTCACCGGCAAAGCCGCCCTTCATGTAGGTGTAGGTRCCCATGCCCATGAACACAGCATCGTATTCTTCGAGCAGTTGCTCGACGGTCACGTCCTTGCCCACTTCGGTGTTCAGACGGAACTCGATGCCCATACCGGTAAAGACTTCGCGGCGATTGCTCAGCACGGTCTTTTCCAGCTTGAACTCGGGGATGCCGAAGGTCAGCAGACCACCGATTTCCGGGTTCTTGTCGAACACCACCGGGGCCACGCCGCCACGTACCAGGACGTCGGCACAGCCAAGGCCGGCCGGGCCCGCACCGATGATCGCGACACGCTTGCCGGTCGGCTTGACCTTGGACATGTCCGGGCGCCAGCCCATGGCGAACGCGGTGTCGGTGATGTACTTCTCGACCGAACCGATGGTCACCGCGCCGAAGCCGTCGTTGAGGGTGCAGGCACCCTCGCACAGACGGTCTTGCGGGCATACCCGGCCGCAGACTTCCGGCAGGGTGTTGGTCTGGTGCGACAGCTCGGCGGCCTGAAGGATGTTGCCTTCGGCCACCAGTTTCAGCCAATTGGGAATGAAGTTGTGCACCGGGCACTTCCATTCGCAATACGGGTTACCGCAACCCAGGCAGCGGTGGGCCTGATCGGCCGAATGCTGGGGTTTGAAGGGTTCGTAGATCTCCACGAACTCTTTCTTGCGTTGACGCAACAGTTTCTTCTTCGGATCTTTGCGCCCGACATCGATGAACTGGAAGTCGTTATTCAGACGTTCAGCCATTGTTAAAACCTCTCAACAGCAGCTCGAAGCTACACGCTTCAAGCTGCAAGACAATCACGGTGGCAGGCACTTCGCGCACTGCTGTTAACTTGCGGCTTGAAGCTTGCCGCTTGCAGCTGCGTCGTTACTGCGGACTGGCACGAGTACTGGAGAGCAACGTTTTCAAGCTCGCCGCCTTAGGTTTGACGAGCCAGAAACGACGCAAATAGTCATCGAGGTTTTCAGCGAGGTTACGACCCCATTCGCTGTCGGTTTCCTCGACGTATTCGTTCAGCACGCGTTGCAGGTGGCTGCGATAGGCTTCCATCGCTTCACCGCTGATCCGCTGGATTTCCACCAGTTCGTGGTTGACCCGGTCAACGAAGGAGTTGTCCTGGTCGAGCACGTAGGCGAAACCGCCGGTCATGCCTGAGCCGAAGTTGTAACCGGTCTTGCCCAGTACGCAGACGAAACCACCGGTCATGTACTCGCAGCAGTGATCGCCAGTGCCTTCCACAACCGTGTGGGCACCGGAGTTACGCACGGCAAAACGCTCGCCTGCGGTACCGGCGGCGAACAACTTGCCGCCGGTGGCGCCGTACAGGCAGGTGTTGCCGATGATGGCACTGTCCTGAGTCTTGTAGACGCTACCCTTCGGCGGAACGATAACCAGCTTGCCGCCGGTCATGCCTTTGCCGACGTAGTCGTTGGCGTCGCCTTCCAGGTACATGTTCAAGCCGCCGGCGTTCCACACGCCGAAGCTCTGACCAGCCGTCCCTTTGAAGCGGAAGGTGACCGGCGCGTTCGCCATGCCTTGGTTACCGTGCTTGCGTGCGATTTCGCCGGAGATCCGTGCGCCGATCGAACGATCGCAGTTGCAGATATCCAGGGCAAAATCAGCGCCGCTCATGTCGTTGATGGCTGAGGTGGCCAAGTCGACCATTTTCTCGGCCAGCAGGCCCTTGTCGAACGGCGGGTTGCGCTCAACCTGACAGAATTGAGGCTTGTCTGCCGGGATGTGATCGCTGCCGAGCAACGGGGTCAGGTCCAGGTGTTGCTGCTTGGCGGTCTGGCCTTCGAGGATTTCCAGCAGATCGGTGCGACCGATCAGCTCTTCGAGGGAGCGCACGCCCAGCTTGGCCAGCCACTCACGGGTTTCTTCGGCGACGTAGGTGAAGAAATTCACCACCATGTCGACGGTGCCGATGTAGTGATCCTTGCGCAGCTTCTCGTTCTGAGTCGCAACGCCGGTGGCGCAGTTGTTCAGATGGCAAATACGCAGGTATTTGCAGCCCAGCGCGATCATTGGTGCGGTGCCGAAGCCGAAGCTTTCAGCGCCGAGGATCGCAGCCTTGATCACGTCGAGGCCGGTTTTCAGGCCGCCGTCGGTCTGCACCCGGACTTTGCCGCGCAGGTCGTTGCCGCGCAGGGTCTGGTGGGTTTCGGCCAGGCCGAGCTCCCACGGAGCGCCCGCGTATTTGATCGAGGTCAGCGGCGATGCGCCGGTGCCGCCGTCGTAGCCGGAGATGGTGATCAAGTCCGCATAGGCCTTGGCCACACCGGCGGCGATGGTGCCGACACCCGCTTCTGCAACCAGCTTCACCGAAACCAGCGCCTTCGGGTTGACTTGTTTCAGGTCGAAAATCAGCTGCGACAAGTCTTCAATCGAATAGATGTCGTGGTGCGGCGGTGGCGAAATCAAGGTCACGCCCGGCACTGCGTAACGCAGCTTGGCGATCAGGCCGTTGACCTTGCCGCCTGGCAGCTGACCACCTTCGCCGGGCTTGGCGCCCTGAGCGACTTTGATCTGCAGCACTTCAGCGTTGACCAGGTATTCCGGGGTCACACCAAAGCGGCCAGTCGCAACCTGCTTGATTTTCGAGCTCTTGATGGTGCCGTAGCGTGCTGGATCTTCGCCGCCTTCACCGGAGTTGGAACGCGCACCGAGGCGGTTCATGGCTTCGGCCAGGGCTTCGTGAGCTTCAGGCGACAGCGCGCCCAGCGAGATACCCGCGGAGTCGAAGCGCTTGAGCACCGACTCCAGTGGCTCGATTTCGCTGATGTCGAGCGGCGTGTCGAGGGTTTTGACCTTGAACATGTCGCGGATCATCGACACCGGACGGTTGTCCACTAGCGACGTGTATTCCTTGAACTTGCTGTAGTCGCCCTGCTGCACAGCGGCTTGCAGGGTGTTGACCACGTCCGGGTTGTAGGCGTGATATTCGCCACCGTGGACGAACTTCAGGAGGCCACCTTGCTGGATCGGCTTGCGCGGGCTCCAGGCTTCGGTAGCCAGGGCTTTCTGTTCGGCTTCGATATCGACGAAGCGCGCACCCTTGATGCGGCTCGGCACACCACGGAAGCTCAGTTCGCACACTTCTTCGGACAGGCCGATGGCTTCGAACAACTGCGCACCGCGATACGACGTGATGGTCGAAATACCCATCTTCGACAAAATCTTGAGCAGGCCTTTGGTGATGCCTTTGCGGTAGTTCTTGAACACCTCATAGAGGTCGCCCAGTACTTCACCGGTACGGATCAGGTCGCCCAGCACTTCGTAAGCCAGGAACGGGTACACCGCCGAAGCGCCGAAACCGATCAACACGGCGAAGTGATGCGGATCGCGAGCGGTCGCGGTTTCCACGAGGATGTTGGAGTCGCAACGCAGACCTTTTTCGGTCAGGCGGTGGTGCACCGCGCCGGTGGCGAGCGAAGCGTGGATCGGCAACTTGCCCGGGGCAATGTGACGGTCACTCAGCACAACCTGGGTTCGACCAGAGCGCACGGCTTCTTCAGCCTGATCGGCAACGTTGCGGATCGCCGCTTCGAGGCCGACGCTTTCGTCGTAGTTCAGATCGATGATTGCCCGTTCGAAGCCCGGACGATCGAGGTTCATCAGCGAGCGCCACTTGGCCGGGGAAATGACCGGCGAGCTGAGGATCACGCGCGAGGCGTGTTCCGGCGACTCCTGGAAGATGTTGCGCTCGGCACCGAGGCAGATCTCCAGCGACATGACGATGGCTTCACGCAGCGGGTCGATCGGCGGGTTGGTCACCTGCGCGAACTGCTGACGGAAATAATCGTACGGCGTACGCACGCGCTGGGAAAGCACGGCCATCGGCGTATCGTCGCCCATCGAGCCCACGGCTTCGTAGCCTTGTTCGCCGAGTGGACGCAGCACCTGATCACGTTCTTCGAAAGTGACCTGGTACATCTTCATGTATTGCTTGAGCTGATCGACGTCATAAAACGCCGAACCGTGGTCGTTGTCTTCCATGGTCGCCTGGATGCGCAGGGCATTCTTGCGCAGCCATTGCTTGTACGGATGACGAGACTTCAGGCGGTTGTCGATCGCATCGGTGTCGAGGATCTGACCGGTTTCGGTGTCCACGGCAAAGATCTGGCCCGGACCCACGCGGCCCTTGGCGATCACGTCTTCAGGCTGGTAGTTCCAGACACCGATTTCCGAGGCCAGGGTGATGAAACCGTTTTTGGTGGTCACCCAACGCGCCGGACGCAGACCGTTACGGTCGAGCAGGCATACCGCGTAGCGACCATCGGTCATTACTACGCCGGCCGGGCCATCCCACGGTTCCATGTGCATCGAGTTGTACTCGTAGAACGCACGCAGATCCGGGTCCATGGTTTCAATGTTCTGCCACGCAGGCGGAATGATCATCCGCACGCCACGGAACAGGTCGATGCCACCGGTGACCATCAATTCCAGCATGTTGTCCATGCTGGAAGAGTCGGAACCCACACGGTTGACCAGTGGGCCGAGTTCTTCCAGGTCCATCAAATCATTGGTGAACTTGGTGCGACGGGCCACGGCCCAGTTGCGGTTGCCGGTGATGGTGTTGATCTCGCCGTTGTGCGCCAGGAAGCGGAACGGTTGAGCCAACGGCCATTTAGGCAGGGTGTTGGTGGAGAAGCGCTGGTGGAACACGCAAATCGAGGTTTGCAGGCGCTCATCGCTGAGGTCTGGATAGAAGGCGGTCAAATCCGCCGGCATCATCAGGCCTTTATAAATGATGGTCTTGTGCGAAAAGCTGCAGATGTAGTGATCGGCGTCGGTGGCGTTGGCCACGGACGAGCGACGACGAGAGGTAAACAGCTTGATCGCCATGTCCTGATCGCTCAGGCCTTCACCGCCGATGAACACTTGTTCGATCTGCGGCAGGCGTTCGAGGGCCAGACGGCCGAGGACGCTCGTGTCGATTGGCACTTTACGCCAGCCGACGAGGGTCAGGCCGGCCGCCAGGATCTCGCGGTTCATGTTCTCGCGAGCGGCTTCGGCTTTGACCGGGTCCTGGTTGAAGAACACCATGCCCACCGCATATTGCTTGGGCAATTCAACGCCGAACGTTTCCTGGGCGATGGCTCGCAGGAACACGTCCGGCTTTTGAATCAGCAGACCGCAACCGTCACCGGTCTTGCCGTCGGCATTAATCCCACCGCGGTGGGTCATGCAGGTCAGGGCCTCGATGGCCGTTTGCAAAAGGGTATGACTGGGCTCGCCCTGCATATGGGCTATCAGGCCGAAACCGCAGTTATCCTTGAATTCATCTGGTTGGTACAGACCTGCTTTCATAGACACTTTCTCACCAGGCTGCCTCTTTTAGAGGCAAATTTCTTTTCAATTCAATCAGTTACCATCCGCGCCGAACGTATGCCAGCTTTGCGGGGGCAAAAGGGAGGTCATTGTACACACCGACACTTAGGCTCACAAATTTGACGACGAACCGTCGCAAATCTATGTCGCATTTGTGAAAGGTTTAAAGCGATCCGCTGTGCTAGTCAAAACTTTTTTAATTTTGACCGCAACGACTCAAAGACTACTGTGACGCAGACGCCACAAGGCACGCGGCCTTGAGAGGCGGCATGCGCTTGCAGAAATTTTGAGGTGCCGGGAGAGGCGGCCTGGGTAAGGCCGCCGAATCTTCAGCGAGTTGTTGCCAGTTCCTGTTGGACGCTGGCGACAGTGCGTGGCCAAGGTTTACCAGCCTGAACCTTCGCTGGCAAGGCCTTGATAGCGGTAACGGCTGCATCGCGGCTGGCGAAGTTACCGTAGGTGATGACGTAAAGCGGCTTGCCGTTGAGCACTTTCTTGAAATAACGGTACTCGCCGCCCTGCTCTTTCACGAAGTTTTGCGCACTCGTTTCGGAGCTGGTGCCGAGAATCTGCACAACGTAAT
>NZ_JBFULH010000236.1:0-6651 GCF_056400445.1 Pseudomonas sp. P5_B2
GCCGATTTCGCCGAAGCGGTGGTGGCTGCCGGCGCCATTTTCGTCGGCCCTAGCGCGCAGACCATTCGGCGTATGGGCGATAAAGCCGAGGCCCGGCGCACGGCTCAAGCCGCTGGCGTGCCGGTGGTGCCAGGTTCGCCGGGTGAACTGTTCGACGTCCAGTCGGCGCTCAAGGCTGCTGAATCCGTTGGCTTCCCGTTGTTGATCAAAGCTTCGGCCGGTGGTGGCGGGCGCGGTATACGGTTGGCGGAAAACGCCGAGCAATTGAGCGAAGAATTTCCCCGTTCCCAGCGCGAAGCCCAAGCGGCGTTTGGCAATGGCGCGGTCTATCTGGAGCGGTTTATCAGCCGGGCCCGGCATATTGAAGTACAGGTGTTGGGTGACGGTCAGCACGCGGTGCATTTGTTTGAGCGCGAGTGTTCGCTGCAACGGCGCCGGCAGAAAATCTTCGAAGAAGCGCCGTCGCCAGTCCTCAGCCAACAGCAACGAGAAACCCTTTGCGAAAGCGCCGTGAGCCTGACCGAGTCTTTGGGCTACAAGGGTGCCGGCACCCTGGAATATCTGTATGACGACGCCACTGGCGAGTTCTTCTTTATCGAGATGAACACGCGGATTCAAGTGGAGCACCCGGTCAGCGAACTGATCACCGGCATCGACCTGGTCCAGGCCATGTTGCGCATCGCCGGTGGCGAGCCGCTGGGCATCAAACAAAGTGACATCCGACTCAACGGCGCAGCCCTGCAAATGCGGCTGAACGCCGAAGACCCGAGTCGTGATTTCTTCCCAAGTCCGGGTCTGGTCGAGGAGTTGATCTGGCCGCAGGGCGAGGGCATCCGCGTCGATACGCATCTGTATCAAGGCTACCGCGTGCCGCCGTACTATGATTCGCTGCTGGCCAAGCTGATCGTTCACGGTGCGGATCGCGCCGAAGCCCTGGCCCGTGCGCGGGTGGCGGTGGCGCACACCACGCTTACCGGCATGGCCAACACCTTGGCCTTGCACGGCGAATTGCTGGAACAACCGTGGCTGCACAGTGCCGACTTCCACACCGGCACCCTGGAAACCTGGCTGGCCGAGCGCCGCTGCGGAGGCGAAGCATGAGCACTGCGATTCGCTACAGTTTTGGCGCCGACGAGCATTTGTTTGCCGAAGTCAGTGACAGCATGTCCCTGGACGCCTTTTTCAAGGGCCTGGCTGTAACCCGCGCCGTAGAGCGGATGGCGCTGGATGGCGTACTCRATATCTGCCTGGCCAACGCGTCATTTCAGATCCGTTTTGACCCGGATAGCATCGCCCCTCACACCTTGCTCGAAGCGGTCAAAATCGCCGAGGCTGGTGCTGTTGCCGAGCGCACGTTGCAGACGCGGATCATTGAGATTCCGGTGCTCTACAACGATCCCTGGACCCACGAAACGCTGATGCGTTTTCGCGACCGCCATCAAGACCCAAGCGCCACGGACCTGGAATACGCCGCACGAATCAACGGCCTCGCGGACGTTGATGCGTTCATCGCGGCCCACAGTGGCGCTCCGTGGTTTGTCTCGATGGTCGGCTTTGTTGCCGGGCTACCCTTCATGTTCCAGATGGTCGAGCGCGAGCGTCAATTGCAGGTGCCCAAATACCTGCGCCCGCGCACGGACACACCGAAATTGACCCTTGGTCACGGCGGTTGCTTTGGTTGCATTTACTCGGTGCGTGGCGCCGGCGGTTATCAGATGTTTGGCGTCACGCCCGCGCCGATCTACGACCCGCAACAGAATCTCGCGTACCTGAAAGAACACATGGTGTTTTTCCGTCCAGGCGACATCGTGCAGTTCAAACCGATGGACCGGGAAGCCTACGACCACGCGGTGGCCGAAGTGGAAACCGGTTGCTTTGATCTGCGGATTCGGCCGGTGGAGTTTTCGCTGGACGCGTTTCTCGCCGATCCCGTTGGCTATCCCAAGTCATTGCAGGAGGTGTTGGCATGATCAAGGTCCTCAAACCCGGCCTCGCCACTTCGGTACAAGACCTGGGCCGCGAAGGGTATTACCACTTGGGCATTCCGCCGTCCGGTGCGCTTGATCAATACGCCTTGAGTACGGCCAATCAACTGGTCGGCAATCCAGCGGGTTGGGCGGCGTTGGAATGCACGTTGCTCGGGCCAGAGTTGGAGTTTCAGCAGGATGCATTGGTGGCGGTCAGCGGCGCGCACATGACGCCACGGGTTGATGGCGTGGAAATGCACCACGACACCGCGTTCATCGTGAAGGCCGGGCAAGTGCTGCGTTTTGACTTTCCCAAGGCTGGTGCCCGCGCTTATGTGGCGGTGGCCGGCGGCATTGATGTGCCGGTGGTGCTAGGCAGTCGCTCCACCTATGCGCTGGGCGCGCTCGGCGGTTTTCAGGGGCGACGCTTGATTGCAGGCGACGAATTGTCGGTGGGCATCGCCAGTGGCAAGAGCCGCGCTGGGGCCAGTTTGCCCATGGCGTTGCGGCAATCATTGGGTGGCGAAATCACCCTGCGGGTGGTGCCCGGTTTGTACTACCACCGCTTGACCGAATCGGCGGCGAAGAGCTTTTTCGCCGAGCCGTGGACGGTCGGTTCGGAAGCCGACCGCATCGGCTATCGCTTCAAGGGCGGCAGCGCGCTGAGCTTCCAGCCCCGGGAGCAGCCGTTCGGCGCGGGCTCCGATCCGTCGAACATCGTCGACAGTTGCTACCCGATCGGCTCGATCCAGGTGCCCGCCGGGCTAGAACCCATCGTGTTGCACCGTGATGCGGTGTCCGGTGGCGGCTACGCGATGATTGGCACGGTCATCAGCGCCGACCTCGATTTGATCGGCCAGATGCAACCCAACCAGAAGGCCCGCTTTGTCGCGGTAACCCTCGAAGAGGCGCTGGAAGCGCGACGGTCCTATAAGAAAAAACTCAGCTGCCTGAGCAAGCTGTTCCCTTCCTGATTCTGCCCGCCATCTAGCGCGGGCCATGCCAAACAGTACGTCAACGCCGCACTTCGGTGCGGTGACGGCTGCCCGCGCTTCAACCTTTGACTGGTTTTGGAGTTCACGCATATGGCTGCTTTATCGCAATCGAGTCAAACCGGGCAAGACCCGGCGCATCATCCTGTTCCCACCGAAGCGCGCATGGGTCGACTGTCCCTGACCATGGCCTGGTGGGCGGTGTGCAGCGCGATGTTTTACATCGTGGTGGGTGCTTCATTGGCGTTGTCGTTCGGTGCGCGCAATGCGCTGATCGGCATGGTCCTGTCGGTGATCAGTTATGGACTGGTCAACAGCGTGCTCAGCCGCTTTGCGATTCGCAGCGGCTTGTCGGTGGCGTTATTTTCACGGCTGTTGTTCGGCAGCACCGGAGCGTGCCTGGCGACGTTGATTTTCTTCTCGACCGCGATCTATTACGCGGTGTTCGAAGGTTCGGTGATCGCCGTCGCGCTCAACCACCTGTACCCGGAACTGGGCTATCCGCTGGCGGCGTTGGCGGTGGTGCTCTACAGCGTGCCGATGATCCTGGGCAGCGTGCAGCACTGGCTGGACAAGCTCAACGGCGTGTTGCTGCCGGTGTACCTCGGTGGTTTGCTGGTGGCGGTGGGGCTATCGATCAGCCGTTATGGATACCAGCCACAATGGCTGGATTTCGGCCCGGCAACGCCTAGTGCATTCGGTTGGTGGGATTGTTTTGTCGCCTACATGGGTGTCTGGGTGTTGATGTTGTTCACCTTCGACTATGCACGGTTCGGCAAGCCTGAAGACGCCGAGTATCACGGTCGCTGGAACTTTGGCATGCCGTTCTACGCGGTCACGTTCCTGCTCAATGGCGCGGCTGGCATTTACCTGGTCAGCAGCATTCCTCACGACGGCGCGCTGAACGAAGTCTCCGTGGTGATGGCAATTTTGCAGTTGATGGGGTTGTGGGGATTGTTGTTTGTCTGGGCCACGCAAACCAGGATCAACACCGCTAACTACTACCTCGCAACCCTGAACATGCAGGCGTTCTTTGGTCGTTTTGGCATTCGCGGTTCCTACCTGATGTGGGCAGTGGCGGTGGGGGCGATTGTCTACGGCTTGATGCTCGCTGACGTGTTTGCCTACCTCCTCAAGGCGTTGGCCTATCAGGGGATTTTCGTGGTGGCGTGGGTCGGCGTGGCGTTGGCGCAGATTATCTATGGCCGAAGCGAAGTGGCGGCTATCGATCAAGCGCCAGCGTTTAACTCCGTAGGCTTGACGGCGTGGTTCGGCGCCACCTTGTTGGGGCTTGCGTTGATGTTTTCCGGCGGCGGTCTTAGCAGCTTTTCCGCTCCGTCTACAGTGATAATTGCATTTGCCTTGCACTTAGGCTTATCCCATCGAAGCCGAGTGCAGTTGGCATAGTAGCGTTTTTCATTCCTCTATCCGTTACCCGCCTGTCTTAACAGGGTAGAGCGGGTCCTGGATAGATAATTACAAATACACTCATAAGCTTCCAGTGACCGCTTTTGGCCGATTGCTGTCCTTCGTAATCGGCAGTAATCATCCAAAAGCGATCTGCTCGGTTGCGCCCCCCCAAGCGAACACTTGGATTTCCCTATTAAAACCTCATAGGCAGATTGCGAAAAAAGTTGAAATAGCCCCCTCCCCACCAAGCCATCTGGTGACCGAGACTCGGCTACAGCTTCAGTCCCCGACCAACCCATACAACCCCTCCCGCCGATCCCTATGCAAATCATTGCGCGCACTAATCCGCTTATTCCGCGCCTCACCAAGATTCAATGCAGCCAACAAAATCCGCTCCCCCCCCTGCTCCGCCGGCCCTGCCACCGGATACCCATCCGCATCAACAATCACCGACCCCTGCACCCAACCCACCCCGCGCTCATGCCCATGCCGATCACACGCGGCAATAAACATCCGATTCACCGAAGCATTCGCCTGAACCCGCACCACTTCCGCCGGGCGCTCCGTCGGCGGCCGGGGTCCATCCGGCCAGTTAACCGGCGCACACAGCAAATTCGCGCCGGCCAGTGCCGGAAGTCGCACCCATTCCGGAAACTCCAGGTCGTAGCAAATCAGCATGCCGATTCGCCCATGAACCGTTTCCACCACCGGCGGCGCAGCGTCACCGGCGCTGAAGATTTCACTCTCGGCATCCCACAGGTGCGCCTTGCGGTAAACAGCACGCAGGCMTTGGGCATCGATCATCGCCGCGCTGTTGGCCAGTTCATCGCCGTCCAGTCGTTCGCAGAAACCGCCTACCACAACAATGTTCAGTTCCCGGGCGAGTGCCGCCCACAGGCGCAAGATCGGTCCGTCGAGCGTTTCTGACAGGGACAACGCTTCGTCGCGATCATTGAACACATAGCCGCTCTGCACCAGTTCAGGCAGCACCACAATCTGTGCGCCTTGATGGGCCGCTGAACGAATGGCGCGTTCGGTCAGTGTGCGGTTGAACGCGAGGTCGCCGATTTTCGGTGCAACCTGGCAGCAGGCGACCACCGTGTTTTTTGCAGTGTTCAACGTACCTCCTCCGCAGTCGGTTTGGTCATGGCGATGATGTCGCTCTCGGTAATCGCGTCGATGATCCGCCGTTCCGACGCGAGGTCGAGCGAGCGGCTGAGGATGAGGTACGTCAGGCCCGACACCACCAGCCCCACCAGCCAAGCGATGTCCACGCCTTCCAACATGCGTGCCAACGGTCCCACGAATACTTCTTTGTTGGCGGCGGCATCGAAGATGTAGAAGAACGGCACCATCGCGGCGAAGCCGATCAGGTAGGAGACGATGCCGCGAAATTGCCAGGCGCCGTAGATGCCGTTCGGGGTGAAGAAGTGCGGGATCGCGTAGCGGCCTTTGCGCACGAAGAAGTAGTCCACCAGATTGACGGCGGTCCAGGGCACGAGGAAGTACAGCAGCAGCACGAGGAAGGTGTTCAACAGCGCGATGCCGTCGCCTTTGATCGACAGTACGCAGGTCAACAGGATCACGCTRATCGCGGTGATGGAAATCACTCGGGCGCGTGGCGTCGGGGTGATTTTCTTGATCGAGTCGACGCCGGTCAGCAGCGTCAACATGGCGCTGTAGGTGTTGAGCGCGATGATCGGCAGGAAGCCCACTACCGAAACGATCACCAGCACGTTGCCCATTCCCGGAATCATCGCAGAGCCGACCTGGTTCAACGCCACCAGCGCATCCACCGCTTTCAACTGCTGCGCCAGCCACGCACCGAGGCCGATCATCCAGCTTCCGGACAGCGAGGCGCCGATGAATACGGCGGCAATCAGTTTTGGTCGGCTGGTGTTTTTCGGCAGGTAACGGGAGTAGTCGGAGACATAGGGCGCATAGGAAATGTTGTAGCTGGCGCCGATGGCGAACAGCGTGGCGAAGGCCACCCAGTTGAAGCCGAGATCCGTCGCCGGGGTGACGCCCTCTTGGCCAGCGCCGAACATCAAGGCAATCGTGACCAGCGCGTACAGCGGCAAGGTGGCGAGTAACGCCCATTTGAAGGCTTTGTGCATCAGGTCATGGCCGTAGATCGACAGCAGCGCACCGATCAGTACCACGGCCACCGCGACAATGGTCGGGTCGATGCCGAACACATGTTCGAGGCCGTTCATGACCAGCGAGATGTTCACCACGTTGAAGCCGACGAATACAAACATCGTCGCCATCAAGGCCAGGAT
>NZ_JBFULH010000237.1:0-6629 GCF_056400445.1 Pseudomonas sp. P5_B2
GTATTGGGCCAAACAACTGTACAAATAGCACTTGAGAATCAATCGCATAGCCTCTAAGCTGCGCCTGCGTCATGGAGGACGCCCCCCTTGTCACCCCGCTATTTCCCCGACTATCCTTCGGCAATCCGTGTCGCTTTCGACACCACTCTCGGCTGCACAACCTGCGCTTCTTCGCTCACTGTCGAGGTGACCATCGTCGCGATAATTGACTTCAGCGCCAACTGCCCCACTGGCTGCCCCTGATTGTCTGTGACCACCAATTCATCGAGCCCCGCCTCAACAAGTCTCTTGACCGCTGACTCCAATGACGTCCCGATGGGTACGATCAACGTCGCTCCGGCTTTCACCTGAACAATGGGCCGCATGATTGCCTCGACACCGATTACCCGACCCCGATTCACTTCTTTGACGAAGTTGGCAATGTAATCATCAGCAGGATTCATGACGATTTCCTGCCGAGTGCCTTGTTGCACTACCTCACCGTCACGCAAGATTGCGATGCGATCACCAATGCGCAGTGCCTCATCAAGATCATGGGTTATGAACACGATGGTCTTCTTGATCTCTTTTTGCAGGTCCAGCAGCACCGACTGCATGTCCATGCGGATCAGCGGATCCAGGGCCGAGAACGCTTCATCCATCAACAGAATCGGCGCATCACTGGCCAATGCCCGGGCCAGGCCAACGCGCTGCTGCATGCCTCCGGACAGCTGATTGGGATAGTGATTTGCGTAACCCTGGAGCCCAACCCGGTCCAACCAGCCTGTGGCGATCTCTACTTGCCTGTCACGGGACATTCCCTGAATCTCCAGCCCATAAACCGCATTGTCGAGTACGGTGCGGTTGGGCAGCAGCGCGAACTTCTGGAACACCATGGAAATTTTATGTCGGCGAAACTCTCGCAGATCATTCGGGCTCATCTTGAGCACATCCACGCCGCCGACAATGACTTCGCCGGCGGTGGGTTCGATCAATCGGTTGATATGGCGGATCAAGGTCGACTTTCCCGAACCGGAAAGCCCCATGATCACCTGGATGCCCCCGGACGGCATGCTGATATTGATGTCCTTCAAGCCCAGCACATGACTGTGAGTGCTCAACAGTTGCGCCTTGCTCATGCCCTGTTTGACCCGCTCGATACTGGCCTGCGCCTGGTAGCCGAAGATCTTGTAGAGATGCCTGATTTCGATGCCGAAATCGTTGGTCAGATTAGTGGCCATGAACCCTCTCCAAATGCTTTTGCAGTCTTCGGCCATAGGCTTGGCTGACGCGGTCGAAGATCACCGCAATCCCGACAATCGCCAGCCCGTTGAAAATGCCCAGGGTGAAATATTGATTGGAAATAGCCTTGAGCACCGGTTGGCCCAAGCCTTGAACCCCGATCATCGACGCGATAACCACCATGGCCAGCGCCATCATGATTGTCTGGTTGATGCCGGCCATGATCGAGGGCAATGCCAAGGGTAACTGAACGTTTTTCAGCTTCTGCCAACTGGACGAACCAAAGGCGTCGGCGCACTCCAGCATTTCGGCGTCAACGTGACGGATGCCGAGATTGGTCAGGCGAATCATCGGCGGCAAGGCGTAGATCACAACCGCTATCAGCCCCGCGACCTTGCCGATCCCCAATAGCATCACCACCGGAATCAAGTAGACAAAACTCGGCAGGGTCTGCATCACGTCCAGCACTGGGCTGACCAGGTTCTGCAGGCGGTTGGAACGGGCCATCGCGATCCCGGTCGGCAAACCGATGACGATGGATATCACCGTGCAGACGAAGATCATCGACAGGGTCTTCATCGTGTCGGACCACATATCCAGATAACCGATCGCCATCAGGGTGAACACGCACCCCAGGACGATTCTCCAGCTGCGGCTGGCGAACCAGGCAATCAAGGCGACCAGCACAATGATGATCGGCCATGGCGTCGTGGTCATGAACCTTTCGGACTGATTGAGGAAAATCTGCAATGGCTGAAAAAAGGCTTCAAAGCTGTCGCCGTAGGTGCTGGTGAAGTTCCGAAAGGCTCCATCGATGGCCTTTTTCAAAGCCCGGAGTCTTTCGTCCTCCATGTGTGGAAAGCTGAGTAACCACTCCATGACATTCCCCTTTTGTAGAAGACCGTTAGAAAGCTGGCAGGTCGTTTCAATACTTGGGTGTTTTTATTTTTATCAAGGCGCGAGGTTCAATGCAGCGCGCTAGGCGAGCTGCATCGACCGAGGTGGATTAAAGCGCAGCCTTGATCTTGCCGCTGGCTTCAGGGGTGACCCATTGAGTCCAGAGCGCTTCGTTGTTTTTCAGGAAATACTTGGCGCCTTCTTCACCGGTGGCCTGGTTGTCGGTCATCCAGGCAATCAATTTGTTCACCGTCTCGTTGGACCAGGCGCGCTTGTTCAGGTACGCCATGACAGTCGGCGAGCGAGCGGCAAAGGATTTGGTGGTGAGGGTGTAGACCCGGTCAATCGGCCAGCCATTGGGTTTTGGATCAGGACAATCGGCGACGGTATTGCAACGTTTCCACTGCGCAGCATCAACCGGATGCCCAGTGTCCAGTTTCACCATCGGGTACTTGCCCAATAAAGCGGTCGGCTCCCAGTAAAACCCCAGCCAGGGTGCTTTGCGCTCGTAGGCCTTGGCGATGGAGCCATCCAGCGCGGCGGCCGAGCCAGTGTCCACCAGCACGAAACCGGCCTTCTCGAAGTCGTATGCCTTATAGAATTGACTGGTGACCACAGTGCCGCCCCAACCCTGCGGGCCATTGTAGATCGCGCCTTTTTTCTTGTCGTCAGGGGCCGGGAACAGTTCCGGATGCTTTTTCACATCCTCGAAGGTTTTGATGTCCGGATGGGCGTCAGCGATGTACTTCGGAATCCACCAGCCTTGCGAGCCGCCGTCGGATAACGAGTTCGCCGCCTGGATCAGGTTGCCGCTCTGAAGGCCGGTCCTGGCGACTTCCGGAACCAAGTCGATCCAGCCTTCGGGTGCGATATCAGGCCGGCCCTTCTCGACCATGGAAGTGATGGTCGGAACCGTATCCCCAGTGACCAGATCGGCGTTGCAACCGTAACCCGCATTGAGAATCAGCTTGTCGACGTTGGCCATGACTTCAGCCGATTGCCAGTTCATGTTGGCAATCGTCACATCACCACACTCGGAGGCTGACACCCAACCGCTGAAGGCAACGATGCCGAGTGCAAGTCCCGTCTTCGAGAAAGACTTTAAATTCATAAACGCTAACCTCGATTGCGGCCAGAGTTAAGGAGGGCCAACTACCGCGTCATTGGACCTTCTTTCGTGTCAGCAGAATGGGCAAAGGGACTCATGGAATTGGCAACCGAGGCCGCTGAATCCAGACCTGCTTTTATTGTTTTATCGAATCCGCTGGCGAGCATGGCGTCGAGACCCGCCGCCGTGACACCGCGATAATTGATGAGCGTCTGCAAGAGTTCGTCGACGGAGTGCCCATTGCCAATCAACTGGCTGGCGTGCACCACCACTGCATGGGAAGCGCGCTGGGCGATCGCCGGTGGCAAGCCGCTGCTCACGGCATGCTGAAACAGGCAGCTAGCCAGCAACGCCGGGTAAGCAGGCCCGGTTCCCACCAACGCCGTCAGGTAGTTCAAATGACTTTCTCGGAAGACTTCATCGGCGCCACCAAAGGTTTCGAACAAGCGCTGGGCGAACGCTTTCTGCGCTTCGCTGACCTCTTGAGTAGCCAACCAGGGAGTATAGGATTTGCCGATTTCGGCGGCGGCATTGGCCATGGCACGAATCACTTGCCGACTGCCGGTACGCTGCACCACTTCTTCCAGAGAAACGCCTGCCATCAAGGAAATCACCAAGCGGTTTTCAGCGAAGATTTCTACCTCGGCAAACTGCTCGGGGCGCACGGATACGATGACCACCTCACAGCGTTCCACCAGTTCCTGGTTGTCACGCGTTACCGTCACTTGCGACCACTTGGCACCCGGCAGCGGGTTGCTCGCGCTGCGGTTCGAAAGCACCAACGCACCAGGCCGGACAAAAGCCTTGTCGAGCATCGCCAGGGCAATCGATCGGCCAAGCCATCCCGATCCACCGACAATGCCTATCGTGGGTTCTTCGTACATGTGAACCTGCCTTCGTCAGTCAGACGTTGCGATCAGTCCTGGGTAGACGATGAAACCTCATCCATCACATACCCATGGCGGGCGTAGAAGCGTTTCAATTCACGCTCCTGGGGTTCCTGGCCGGTGAAGATCTTCACGTACTCGGGAATCCGCCGCATTCGCTCCCCGATATCCTCTCGGGTGTTGGTGCTGATGTAGCCAATCTGTGTCAGGTAAATCGTCCGGGCCCGCACATCGGCACCCTCGTATGTGTAGTCGAAGCGCATGAACATCCGGATCAGGGCTTCGCGTCGGGCAATGTCGGCAACGCGGATATGCTCGGACACTTCAGCGGACTGCAAGGCCCAACTGCGCACGGCAAATTCGAACTGTGAATCGAACAGATCGGGGTTCAGCCAACAGTCGAAAACGTTAAGCATCGCTTCGGCAATGCTCTCGGCATAACACTCGGTCTGGGTGACCAGATTACCGGTGTTCTTCACCCGCCAGCGCTCGATCAACGCGGCAAGTAGCTCTTCGCGGTCCTTGAAAAACCAGTAAAAACTGGTTCTCGACAACCCCAGCTTTTTGGCCAGCGGCATCACCCGCACCGTGTCGACCCCGCACTCGGTCAGGCTTTCATAGGCTGCGTCGAGCCACCCTTCCAGTGACCCTCTCCAGCCGGTTTCTACTGCTTTGGTTGGTTCGTTCATGGCTCGATCCTAGCCGCTCAAACAACACCACGCAAGCAAAATGTACACCAGTGTCCACAGTGTTGACACAGGTGTACATTTCACCCTACCGTAATTTCAATGTAGGTCCTTGCCGTCTTTTGGAGAGTCTCGCCGATGCTGAATGATCCGCTCCTCCAGCCCTATCAGTTGAAACACCTGACTTTGCGAAATCGCATCATGACCACCGCCCACGAACCGGCTTATCCCGTGGACGGCATGCCCAAGGACCTCTATCGCGCCTACCACGTGGAACGGGCGAAGGCCGGCGTGGCGTTGACCATGACCGCCGGGTCCGCTGCGGTTTCCCGGGACAGCCCACCGGTATTCAACAACATTCTGGCCTACAAGGACGAGGTGGTCGGCTGGATGCGCGACCTGAGCGACGCCTGCCACGAACATGGCGCGGCCGTCATGATCCAGTTGACGCACCTGGGCCGGCGCACGCGCTGGGACAAGGGCGACTGGCTGCCCGTGGTGTCACCCTCATTCGAACGCGAAGCCTCCCATCGCTCCTTCCCGAAGAAGATGGAGGACTGGGATGTGGAACGCATCATCAAGGACTATGCCGACGCTGCCGAACGGATGAAGTTTGCGGGCCTGGACGGCATCGAACTGCAAGCCTACGGGCATCTGATGGATCAGTTCTGGTCGCCACTGACCAACGACCTCGATGCTCCGTATGGCGGTTCCATCGATAACCGGCTGCGCTTTACCTTCGAGATCCTCAGTGCTATTCGCCAGCGCGTCGGCCACGAGTTCATCGTAGGCGTGCGCTACACCGGCGACGAATTGATGCCCGGCGGGCTGACCGCGGCCGACGGCCTGGACATCTCCAGGCGCTTGAAAGACAGCGGCATGGTGGACTTTCTCAATGTTGTCCGCGGCCACATCGACACCGATGCCGGTTTGACCGACCTGATTCCGATCCAGGGCATGCGCAACTCACCGCACCTGGACTTCGCGGGAGAGATTCGCGCCGCCACCGACTTCCCCACCTTCCACGCAGCGAAGATTCCGGACGTGGCCACCGCCCGCCATGCCATCGCTTCGGGCAAGATCGACATGGTGGGCATGACCCGGGCGCACATGACCGATCCGCATATCGTGCGCAAGATTATCGAAGGTCGCGAAGAGGATATTCGCCCCTGCGTCGGCGCCAACTATTGCCTCGATCGGATCTATCAGGGCGGTGCGGCCTATTGCATTCACAACCCGGCCACCGGTCGTGAAACCAGCATGCCCCATGACATCCCCAAGGCAGCGAGCAAACGCAAGATTGTGATTGTCGGAGCCGGTGTCGCCGGGCTGGAAGCGGCTCGAGTGGCGGCCGAACGCGGCCATGAGGTGGTGGTGTTCGAAGCCGCCAACCAGGCCGGCGGTCAGGTTCGGCTCACCGCGCAATCGGAACGCCGGCGGGAAATGATCAGCATCGTCGAGTGGCGCATGGCCCAGTGTCTGGCGCGCGGCGTCAGCTTTCGTTTCAATACCTGGGCCGAACCCAGCACAATCCACGACGAAAGCCCGGACGTGGTGATCATCGCCACCGGCGGCCTGCCCCATACCGAAATTCTCTCAGCTGGCAATGATCTGGTGGTCTCCACCTGGGACATTATTGCCGGGGATGTGAAACCTGGGCGCAGTGTCCTGCTGTTCGATGACGCCGGTGATCATGCGGCGCTGCAGGCTGCCGAGTTCATCGCCAGAAGTGGCGCAAAAGTCGAGATCATGACGCCGGACCGAACCTTCGCACCGGAAGTCATGGCGATGAATCTGGTGCCCTACATGCGCTCCCTGCAAGCATTGGAT
>NZ_JBFULH010000238.1:0-6572 GCF_056400445.1 Pseudomonas sp. P5_B2
ACTGGAAAGATGTGCACTGATAAAGCTTCAAGCAATTGCTGTTAATCGCGCGCGCCCAAGGGCGCCTCTGAAGGTGTAACGAGCCTGGTGATCCAGGCGTTACGGGAGGCGCCCTCTGGGCGCGCTCGTTTTTCCGCTTACGATAATTTCAACAAGCGAGGAGGACCGCCATGGGCGTGACCAATCGGTTGGCCTGTTACTCCGACCCCGCCGACCACTATTCCCACCGAGTGCGTATCGTACTTGCAGAGAAGGGTGTCAGCGCCGAGATCATTTACGTGGAAGCTGGTCGTCATCCGCCTAAACTGATTGAGGTGAACCCTTACGGAAGCCTGCCCACCCTGGTCGATCGTGACCTGGCGTTGTGGGAGTCGACCGTGGTGATGGAATATCTGGATGAGCGTTACCCGCACCCGCCTTTGCTGCCGGTTTATCCAGTGGCACGTGCCAATAGCCGTCTGCTGATTCATCGTATTCAGCGTGACTGGTGTGGCCTGGTGGATCTGATTCTGGATTCACGGACCAAGGAAGCTGCTCGGGTCGTCGCTCGTAAAGAGCTGCGCGAAAGCCTGACTGGCGTGTCGCCGTTGTTCGCCGACAAGCCATTTTTCCTCAGTGAGGAACAAAGTCTGGTGGATTGCTGCCTATTACCAATACTTTGGCGCTTGCCGATTTTGGGTATTGAACTGCCGCGGCCTGCCAAGCCGCTGCTTGATTATATGGAGCGCTCGTTTGCGCGTGAGGCTTTCCAGGCAAGTCTGTCTGGTGTCGAACGCGATATGCGCTAAGGCTTAAGGAGCCGCTATGAACTCCAGTCGACCTTATCTGGTCCGCGCGCTCTACGAGTGGATTGTGGACAACGATTGCACCCCGCACATGCTGGTCAACTCCGAGTATCCGTCAGTGCAGGTGCCTCAGGGTTTTGCCAGTGACGGACAAATTGTCTTGAACGTGTCGCCGCAAGCCGTACGTCATCTGCACATGGACAACGAGGCGGTCACTTTCGAAGGGCGTTTCGGTGGCGTGCCGCACACCTTGTACGTGCCTATTGCCTCGATCCTGGGGATTTACGCCCGGGAGAATGGTCAGGGCATGGTGTTCGATCTGGAATCGCCTATGGAAGACGAGGAAGAGATCGAGCCGGATGATGATATTCCGCCACCCGACAGCGAACCGCCGCGTCCCAGCGGTCGACCCAGTTTGAAAGTGGTGAAGTAATAAAAAAGGCGATCCGAAAGGATCGCCTTTTTTATTACTGTAGGAGCCGAGCTTGCTCGCGATGGCAATTTCAAAGACGCCATCGCCGGCAAGCCACGCTCCTACAGGGGGCGGGTGTCAGTCAATATACTCAAACAGCTTCACAACCTTCTGCACGCCGGAAACGCCCTGTACCAGGTTGGTAGCCTGAGCGGCTTCCTGTTTGGTCAGCAGGCCCAGCAAGTAGACGATGCCATTTTCGGTCACAACCTTGATGCGCGAGCCAGGAATGTAGGCGTCGGTGAGCATCTGAGTCTTGATCTTGGTGGTCAGCCAGGCGTCGTTCTGGCGTGCCAGCAACGAGGAGGGCGGCAGGACCTGCAATTCGTTGTGGACGGTTTTTACCCGTTGAACGGAGGCAGCAGCCTGTTCGGCTTTAGCCTTGAGGTCAGCGCGAGGAGTCTGGCCAGCGAGCAGCACCACGCCGTTGAAGCTGGTGACGACAATGTGCGAATCCTTGTCCAGGGCAGGGTCGGCCTTGGCCACGTTTACGCCGACTTTGGTATCGATAAGGGAGTCGTCGATCTTGCTGCCAAAGGTGCGCGTGCCACGGTCATMTTCGATCGGCGCTTCACGGCTGGCGTTAACCACCGAGGTGCAGCCGCTGATGCCGAGGCACAGGGTCAAGGCCATCAGGCCTAGGCGATTAGGGGTCATTCTTCACTCCCGAACAATTGGCTGTCGATCAAATCGCAAAGGCAATGGATCGCCAGCAGGTGGACTTCCTGAATACGTGCGGTGACATTGGCCGGTACGCGAATCTCGACATCCTCGGGCAAAAGCAGTGACGCCATGCCCCCGCCATCGCGACCGGTCATTGCTACGACAACCATTTCGCGATCATGTGCGGCCTGGATCGCCTGAATTATGTTTGCCGAGTTACCGCTGGTGGAAATCGCCAGCAATACGTCGCCCGGTTGGCCAAGGGCGCGGATCTGTTTGGAGAAGATTTCGTTGTAGCTGTAGTCGTTGGCAATCGAGGTGATTGTCGAGCTGTCTGTGGTCAGTGCGATGGCTGGCAGGCTCGGGCGTTCACGTTCGAAGCGATTGAGCAGCTCCGACGAAAAGTGCTGGGCATCGCCGGCGGAACCGCCGTTGCCACAGGAAAGCATTTTGCCCTCATTGAGCAGGGCGTTGACCATCACTTGGCTGGCTTGCTCGATGTGCGGTGCAAGTACGTCCATCGCCATTTGCTTGGTGTCGATACTGGCCTRAAAAAGCTGGCGAATTCGGGATTGCATGTCCATCTGTGTGACCTTAATTAGCGCGGCTACTCGGCACATGAATGTGCAGCCCGCAATGCAAAGAGCAAAAGTGTTGGGTGAAGGTATCCGGTTCGGGGCGCAAGCGATCAGCTGTCGAAGGCATTCTGCACCCAGTTCAACTGATCAAGGTTGCTGTCGATGGCAACCACGTCGAAGCGGCAAGGGGAATTGGCCCAACGCGACTCGCGCTGAAGAAAATACTGTGCAGCGAAAATCAGTTTCTGCCGTTTGCGCTCATCAATGCTATCGAGCGCGCCACCCCATTGGGTGTTTTTTCTGTAGCGGACTTCCACGAATACTACTGTATCGCCATCAAGCATGACCAGATCAAGCTCGCCGCGTTTACACAACCAGTTCTGCGCCAGCAGGCGCAGACCCTGTTGTTGCAGATGCTCGAGCGCATGGCGCTCGGCATCTCTACCGCTTTGCTGGCGTGACCTGTCAGGCATCAGTTCGGGGTGCTCGGCAGGCGTTGAACTTGGCCATTGACGAATTGAGCCCACGGTAGCTGACGCACGATGCGTTGGTTTTGGGTCAGGCTCAGGCTGCCCGACTGCCCTTCGAGGCGGCTGTCCGGCAAGGCTTTGAGTTGCCCCAGACGCGGCGCCAGGCGGTAGGCATCGACGCCCATGGCATACAGGCGACCGAGACTGCCGGCGGCTTGAGGCCATTGAGCCGTAACCTGGCGGCGCAGTGGATCATTGGCGTCCAGCAGCCATGGGGTTTCGCAGAAGCGAATACCGTTCATGTCGTTGTACTGATTCACGTCGCCGCTGGCACTGTACACGTGGGACGTGGCGTAAACCGGCACGTCACCTGCGTATTGGAAGTTCAGGGTCGGTTTGATCTGTTGAGCCTGTTGCGGTGTGGCGGCCAGGAAGATGAATTCAATGTCCTGGCTGCGCGACGGCTGGGCGGCAACCTGCGAGCCGACGGTGCTTTGCAGGCTTTTCGCGCGGCCTTCGCTCTGGCGCAGCTGGAACATGTCGGCAATCTGCTGGGCCAGTTGAACCGGCTGGTCTACGCGTTCGGTGGCAACGATGGTGCCGCCGTTGGCTTGCCAGTCCTGGCTGAATGCCCGGAGTACGCGATCGCCCCATTCGCCTTTCGGCACCATGATCGCGGCGCGATGCAGGCCGTCGGCGCGAGCGCGGCGAGATACTTCGCGGGCTTCGTCTTCAGCGGCCAGGCCAAACTGGAACAGTTGGGGTGGACCTTGTTCGCCTTCGCTGTAGTTCAGCGCCAGGGTGGTGATCGGCAGTTGCGGGCGGGCGCTGAGCTGTTTAACCAGTGGTTTTTCCAGCGGGCCGACCACCAGTTGCACGCCGTCAGCCTGGGCCTTGCGGTAGAACTCGTCCATCGATGTCAGCTTCGAGCTGTCATAAAACTCGATGGCGGGTGGCTTCTGCCCGGCTTGTTGGGCCTGGTAGTAAGCGGCCATGAAGCCTTCGCGTAATGCTTTGCCGACAGACGCCAACTGGCCGTCTTGTGGCAGCAGCAGGGCAATCTTGCTCAGGGGTTGGCTGGCCAGCTCCTTGAGGTTGGTCAGTGCCTGCGGCAGTTGAATGGCGGCAGGGTGTTTAGGGTTTTGGGCGCGCCAGTTATCAATGGCGGCTTGCTGTTGCTCCAGCGTCCCGGCCGTTTTCACTGCCAGTGCCAGGCTCATCCAGCCGCCGAGGTCGTCGGAGGTGGTGGGCTGCAGTTGTTCGGTGGGCAGGGAGGCGATCAGGATCCAGATCGCATCGTGGTTTTTGCTGGCCGCTTCGCCGCTCAGCATGGGAGCGATGGAAATACGTACCCGTGCGGCGGCCAACGTCTGGCCATCTGCTTCGAGGGCGCGGGCGTGAACTGTGCCGGTGCGAACCTGTTGCTCAGCCGGCAGTTCACCCAGGCGTTGCAGGCTCGGATGGCTCAAAGCCGTCAGTGCCGCTTTAGGTTGATTGCGCACCATCGCCAGTTCCGCCGCCAGCGTACTGGCGAAGACTTGAGGGCCTGGCTTGAGTTGCTCGACCGGAACTTGCTGCAGGATTTGCGCGGACTGGCCGGCATTCCCTTGGCGGTAGGCCACGTCTGCGGCGCTCAGGCGCAACAGGGCAGCTTCTTCCGGGTCTTTGCTTTGATTGGCCTGCCCGAGCAGTTGCTCGACGCTGGCATTCGGGGTCCGTGGAACTTCGCCAAGGCTGGAGGAGGGCGAGCTGGCGCAAGCCGCCAGCAAGGCAGCGAGGCAGAGGGCAGTGAACAGCCGCAGGCAAGCGATCATGTAGTGTTCCTGTTACTCGATCAAATTAGCGTGGAATTGTACCCAAGCACTGGCCGGGGCGCGATGCTACTGGCGTGAATCGATCAATTTAGCTCGTGTAAATGTTGCAGTGCTGCACAAACGGCGAAAAAACCCGGAAAGGGCCAGGCGTATCGCAAGCGCCGCTACGCGCTACAATGTCACTTTTTACCGATCATGAGGTGTGYGCTTTGACTGCTCCAGGTGCTTTGAATTCCGCTGCTGGCTCGCTTTATGTGGTGGCGACGCCCATCGGCAACCTGGACGACATCAGTGCGCGTGCGCTGAAGATCCTTCGTGAGGTGGCGTTGATTGCTGCCGAGGACACTCGTCACTCTCAGCGTTTGATGCAGCATTTCGGTATTGCGACACCGTTGGCGGCCTGTCACGAACACAATGAACGGGATGAAGGTAGCCGCTTTATCACGCGTCTGCTGGCTGGCGACGACGTGGCACTGATATCCGATGCCGGCACGCCGTTGATTTCTGATCCCGGTTATCACTTGGTGCGTCAGGCTCGTGCTGCCGGGATCAATGTGGTGCCGGTACCGGGAGCCTGCGCATTGATCGCGGCGCTGTCGGCGGCAGGTTTGCCATCCGACCGGTTTATCTTTGAGGGCTTTCTGCCGGCCAAGGCTGTCGGTCGCCGGGCTCGTCTTGAGCTGGTAAAGGAAGAGCCGCGCACGCTGATTTTTTACGAAGCTCCGCACCGCATTCTTGAATGCCTGCAAGACATGGAGCTAGTGTTCGGTGGCGAGCGTCAGGCGTTGCTGGCTCGTGAAATCACTAAAACCTTTGAAACCCTTAAAGGCCTGCCATTGGCCGAGTTGCGCGAGTTCGTCGAGTCGGACAGTAATCAGCAGCGCGGTGAATGTGTGGTGCTGGTGGCCGGCTGGTCTGCGCCCGAGACTGAAGACGCGGTCAGTGGCGAAGCGATGCGCATCCTCAATCTGTTGCTCGAAGAGATGCCGCTCAAGCGTGCGGCCGCCTTGGCTGCGCAAATCACTGGTGAGCGCAAGAATGTGCTGTATCAGGTTGCGCTGGATAAACAGAAGGGCGAGTAAAACCGACGTGCAGAAGGTGGCAAAGTTGTTTAGCGCTTGTTCTTCGGTCGCTCTGCCGTTAACCTTCGCGGCGGAGAGTCGATCGGACAGTCGCTGCCCTCTATGAAAATTAGGGGGGGGAGGAAAGTCCGGGCTCCATAGGGCGAAGTGCCAGGTAATGCCTGGGAGGCGTGAGCCTACGGAAAGTGCCACAGAAAATAACCGCCTAAGCGCTTCGGCGCCGGTAAGGGTGAAAAGGTGCGGTAAGAGCGCACCGCACGTCTGGCAACAGTTCGTGGCTAGGTAAACCCCACTTGGAGCAAGACCAAATAGGGTCCCAAGGCGTGGCCCGCGCTGGGACCGGGTAGGTTGCTAAAGATGTCCAGTGATGGCCATCGTAGACGAATGACTGTTCAAGACAGAACCCGGCTTACAGATCGACTCTCCACCTTTTTTTCCTCCCTGTTTGAATCTTTGAACAGGGCGCTGGTGATAGCATTTTCCCTCCTTTCAGAATCATCAGCAGAAGCACTTTCGTAATACCAAAAAAATCTTACTCTTAACAAACTACTTTAACTTTCGAGCGCAGCCATCTGAGTTGTCTCAAGTTATTGGGTGCAATGACACGTCGGATTTCCGTATTACCTCCTCCTGCTCTCCTAAATCTCAGTTCTGTAAGGGTTTTCCTTTAATCCGCGCCTTGACGGTGCGGTAGCCGCATTCCTATAG
>NZ_JBFULH010000239.1:0-6571 GCF_056400445.1 Pseudomonas sp. P5_B2
ATCCAGTAGATCGTCTGACGGAGGGGCATCGAAGTCGGCAGGAAGCGCAAGTTTGCCCTTCATGACTCCAATTCGTTTTCTGCGCAGTTCTTCGCGTTTCATTGTTCGCACTTACCTCGACTTTTCCATCCAGCGGTCATTCAAGATAATTCCAATACCCCAATTCTGGCTGTAGGACGAACCTGACATTCCCGCGTGAGCTTTCGGGGATTGCGGCAGGAGGGCGGGGCAGCAGTAATAATTCCCACAAACGAAAAAACGGCACCCGAAGGTGCCGTTTCTGTTTTCTACCGAGTGCCGCCTAAGCGATCAACCCGCCAAGCCAGCCTGTTGAACCAGGACCAGCAATGGCTGCGGATACACACCCAGGAAGAACGCGACCAGCGCGATAGCCAGCAGCATCACGCCGCCTGCACGTTGTTCCCAGTGCAGTTGTGCATCGTGGCGACGCAGGTTCGGTTCGATCAGGAACATAGTGACCATCACACGCAGGTAGTAGAAAACGCCGATGGCGCTGCCCAGTACCAGGGAACCGACCAGCCACCACTCATGCGCCTCGACGCCGGTGGCAATGATGTAGAACTTGCCGATGAAGCCCGCGGTGAGCGGGATACCGGCCAGGGACAGCATCATCACGGTCATTACGGCGGTCAGGTACGGACGGCGCCAGAACAGGCCGCGGTATTCGTACAGGGCATCGGCGTCACGGCCGTTGTACGGCGAGGACATCAGGGTGATCACGCCGAAAGCGCCGAGGCTGGTGATCACGTAGGTGACCAGGTATACGCCGATGGCTTCCACGGCCAGACCTTTGCTCGCCACGAGGGCGATCAGCAGGTAACCGAAGTGTGCGATGGACGAGTAACCCAGCAGACGCTTGAGGTTGCTTTGGGTCAGTGCCAGCAGGTTACCGAACAGGATCGACGCAATGGCAATGATGGTCAGTACGTCGCTCAGCACGCCGCTGCTTGCGGCTGGCGAGATCTGGAACAGACGCACCATCACCGCGAACACAGCGACTTTGGAAGCGGTTGCCAGGAATGCCGCCACCGGTGCCGGAGCACCTTCGTACACGTCCGGGGTCCAGAGGTGGAACGGTACCAGCGACAGCTTGAACGCCAGACCGATCAACATCATGCCCAGGCCCAGTTGCGCCAGCGAGCTTGGCAGGCCGGTGGCCGCGAGGGCCTGGCCGATACCGCTGAAGCTCAGGCTGCCCGAGTCGGCATACAGCAGCGCCATACCGAACAACAGGAAGGCGGAACCGGCGGCCGACAGCACCATGTACTTGATACCGGCTTCCAGCGAACGCTTGTTGAAGAAGGCGTACGCCACGAGACCGTAGACCGGCACCGACAGCAGTTCCAGACCCACGAACAACCCGGCCAGATGCTGCGCGCTGACCAGAACCAGGCCACCGGCGGCGGACATCAGGATCAGCAGGTACAGTTCTTCACGGTTGCCCGGGTAACCCGAACCGCCATCGCCGAGGTAGGCGTGGGCGAGGGTCACACAAGCGAGGGTGGCGACCAGGATCAGCGCCATGTACAAGCACGCGAAACTATCGATCTGCAGCAGTGGGGTCACGGCCAAAGGCGCGACTTTCAGGGCTGGCAGGATCGACAGCAACGCCAGGTTCAGGCCTGCCACGGAAATCAGGAAGGTCTGCGAGTGGTTGCGGCGCCAGGCAATCGCCAGCATCACCACGATGATCGTGGCGCTGGTGATCAACAACGGCGCTAGCGCGATAAAGTGTTGAGTCGTGAATTCCATAGCGCTCTTACCGGGCCGAAGCGAGTTGAGTGAAGGCGGTGCCAAGCCATTGCTGCACGCCATGCATCGTCGCGGCAGAGGTGTCGAGGAACGGTTGCGGGTACACGCCGATGTAAATCAGCAGCACCGCCAGACCGACCACCATGATCAGTTCGCGACCTTCCAGACCCTGCAATACCGCGTCCGATTTGGACGGGCCGAAGTAGGTGCGGTGGATCATGATCAGCGCGTAGACCGAACCGAACACCAGGCCGGACGTTGCGATCGCAGTGATCCATGGCGMAGTGGCGAAGTTGCCGATCAGGATCAGGAACTCACCGACGAAGTTGCCGGTACCCGGCAAGCCCAGGGACGCGGCTGCGAAGAACAGGCTGAGGGCCGGCAGGTAAGCGATCTTCGACCACAAGCCACCCATTTCACGCATGTCGCGGGTGTGGGTGCGCTCGTACAACTGACCACTGAGGATAAAGAGTGCTGCGGCCGACAGACCGTGGGCCAGCATCTGCATTACCGCACCTTGCAGCGCAATCTGACTACCGGAGTAGATGCCGATCAGTACGAAACCCATGTGGGAAACGGACGAGAAGGCAATCAGACGCTTGATGTCGGTTTGCGCGAACGCCAGGAACGCGCCGTAGAAAATCCCGATCAGACCCAGGGTCATGGCGATGGGCGCGAACTCGGCCGAGGCATTCGGGAACAGCGGCAGGGCAAAACGCAGCAGGCCGTAAGCAGCGGTTTTCAGCAAGATACCGGCCAGGTCCACGGAACCTGCGGTGGGTGCCTGGGCGTGAGCGTCAGGCAACCAGGAGTGGAACGGTACGACGGGCAGCTTGACCGCGAAGGCGATGAAGAAGCCGAGCATCAGGATGTACTCGGTGGTCAACGACATCTTGGTTTTCAACAGGTCGGCGTAGTTGAACGTAATCACGCCGGTTTCGTTGAAGTTGACCAGTACCAGACCGAGGATCGCCACCAGCATGATCAGGCCGGAAGCCTGAGTGAAGATGAAGAACTTGGTCGCCGCGTAGATCCGGGTTTTCTTGCCGTCCGCCGAGCTATGACCCCAGAGCGCGATGAGGAAGTACATCGGCACCAGCATCATTTCCCAGAAGAAGAAGAACATGAACAGGTCGATGGCGAGGAACACGCCGACGACACCGCCCAGGATCCACATCAGGTTCAGGTGGAAGAAGCCAACGTGACGCTGGATCTCTTTCCAAGAGCAGAGTACCGAGAGGACACCCAGCAGACCGGTCAGCAGGATCATCAACAGCGACAAGCCGTCGAGGGCCAAGTGCACGTTGATGCCCAGGCGCTGGATCCAGACATGCTTGAACTCAAGCGCCCAGGTCGGGTCGGCGCCGGGCGCCGGAGCAAATGAATAGTCACCGTTGGCCCACAGCCAGAGGCCGAGAGCGAGTTCCAGGGACATGGTCAACAGCGCAATCCAGCGCGGGAGGACGGCGCCGGAGCGCTCACTCATCCAGCACAGCAGGCCGCCGATGAAGGGGATCAGGATTAGCCAAGGCAGAATCATGACGGGCTCAATTCCTTTCGCAAGTTCGCAAGGTTCATATTCAGACCGCTACCAGCACGATGGCGCCGATGACCAGCACGGAGCCGGCTGCCATCGATGCGGCGTACCAACGCAGTTGACCGGTTTCGGTACGGCTCAGGGCGGTGTGGCCGCCTTTGGCCATACGCGGGATCAGACCGATGGTCTGGTCGAGCGGGTCTTTGCGCAGGACGTGGCTGATCGCCAGGTAAGGCTTGACGAACAGTTTGTCGTAGATCCAGTCGAAGCCCCAGGCGGCAAACCACCAGGCCGAGAGCAAGCGGCCGATGCCGCTGTTGGCGACAGCTGTCACGAAGCGACGCTTGCCCAGGAACAGCAGCGCGGCCAGCAGGACACCGGCCAGGGCGATGGAGCCCGAAGCGATTTCCAGACTGTGCTTGGCTTCGCCGCCGGCATGGCCGACGCTGAGCGGCAATACACCTTGCAGCGGTGGAGTGATCATCGCGCCGATGGCGGTGGACAATACGACCAGCACCGACAGTGGCAACCAGTAGGCAACGCCGTGACCTGGGTGGGCTTCGGTCTTCGCTTCACCGTGGAACGCAATGAAGATCATGCGGAAGGTGTACATCGAAGTCATGAACGCGCCGACCAGACCTGCATAAAGCAGATAGTCGTGTCCGCTGGCAAACGCTTCCCAGAGGATTTCGTCCTTGGAGTAGAAGCCTGCGGTCACCAGTGGCAGAGCCGCGAGGGCCGAACCGCCGACGATGAAGCAGGTGTAGGCCAATGGCAGTTTCTTCCACAGGCCACCCATCTTGAAGATGTTTTGCTCGTGGTGGCAGGCAACGATCACCGCGCCGGACGCGAGGAACAGCAGGGCCTTGAAGAACGCGTGGATCATCAGGTGGAAAATCGCCGCGTCCCAGCCGCCCACGCCCAAGGCCAGGAACATGTAGCCGAGCTGGCTCATGGTCGAATAGGCGAGGATACGCTTGATGTCGGTCTGGACCAGTGCAGCAAAACCGGCCATCACTAGGGTGATGCCGCCGACGATGCCAACCAGGTGCAGGATCTCCGGCGCCAGGGTGAACAGGCCGTGGGTACGGGCAATCAGGTAGACACCGGCGGTCACCATGGTTGCGGCGTGGATCAGTGCCGAAACCGGGGTAGGGCCGGCCATCGCATCAGCCAGCCAGGTTTGCAGCGGCAGTTGCGCGGATTTACCGACAGCGCCGCCCAGCAACATCAAGGTGGCCATGACGATCCAGAAGTCGCCGGTCTGGAATTTCTGCGGTGCCAGCACCAGCAGTTCCTGAACGTTCAGCGTGCCCAGTTGCACAAACAGGATGAACAGGCCGATGGCCATGAACACGTCGCCGACGCGAGTCACGATGAAAGCCTTGAGTGCCGCGTTACCGTTGTTGCGGTTGCTGTAGTAGAAACCGATCAACAGGTACGAACACAGGCCCACGCCTTCCCAGCCGAAGTAGATGAACAGCAGGTTATCGCCCAATACCAGGAACAACATGCTGGCGATAAACAGGTTGGTGTAGGCAAAGAAGCGCGAGTAACCGTCTTCTCCGCGCATGTACCAGGACGCGAACAGGTGGATCAGGAAGCCAACGCCCACCACCACACCGAGCATGGTCACGGACAGGCCGTCCAGATGCAGAGCGAAGTTCGGCGTAAAGCCTTCCACCGCCATCCACTGCCACAACACCTGGGTGTAATGGCCGCCTTCAGGCGGGGCGACGTTGAATTGCCAGATCACGTAAGCCGCGACGATGGCAGACAGACCAATGGAACCGACGCCAATCAGCGCCGACAGGTTTTCCGAGAGGCGGCCGCGTGAGAACGACAGCAGCAGGAAACCTATGAGAGGGAATACGAAAGTCAGATAGAGAAGATTCATCCGCGCATCTCGCTGGCAGCGTCGATATCGAGAGTGTGGAAGCGGCGGTACAGCTGCAACAGAATCGCCAGGCCAATACTGGCCTCGGCGGCTGCCAGGCTGATCACCAGGATGAACATGATCTGTCCATCCGGCTGCGCCCAGCGGCTACCGGCAACGATGAAGGCCAGTGCGGAGGCATTCATCATGACCTCCAGGCTCATCAGCACGAAGAGAATGTTGCGGCGGACCATCAGGCCGACCAGACCGAGGCAGAACAGGATGCCGGCGACAGCCAGACCATGCTCCATAGGGATAGCAGGCATCGTCATTGCTCCTTGGCTTCGTTACGGCCGAGATGGAACGCCGTGACGGCTGCGGCGAGCAGCAACATCGAGGCGAGTTCGACCACCAGCAGATACGGACCGAACAGGCTGATGCCCACGGCCTTGGCGTCTACGGTGGTGTGGCCGATGGCCTGGCCGCTCTGATGAGCGAACAGTACGTACAGCAGTTCACCCAGCAGCAATGCGCCGAGAATCACCGGGCCGAGCCAGATGCCGGGCTTGAGCCAGACGCGCTCTTGCTGAACCGAGGCCGGGCCCAGGTTCAGCATCATCACCACGAACACGAACAGCACCATGATGGCGCCAGCGTAGGCGATCACTTCCAGTACACCGGCAAACGGTGCGCCGAGGGCGAAGAACGTCATGGCCACGGCGATCAGCGAAATGATCAGGTAGAGCAGGGCGTGCACAGGGTTGGTGTTGGTGATCACGCGAAGCGTGGACACCACAGCGATACCCGATGCGAAATAGAAAGCGAATTCCATCTTTCTTCCTTAAGGCAGCAAGCTCTTCACGTTGATCGGCTGGGCTTCATTCTGCGCGGAGCCTTTCGGCTTCCCGGCAATCGCCATACCTGCAACACGATAGAAGTTGTAATCAGGGTTTTTGCCGGGGCCGGAGATCAGCAGATCTTCTTTCTCGTACACCAGGTCCTGACGTTTGAACTCGGCCATCTCGAAATCCGGTGTCAGCTGGATTGCGGTGGTCGGGCAGGCTTCCTCGCAGAGGCCGCAGAAAATGCAGCGCGAGAAGTTGATGCGGAAGAAGTCCGGGTACCAGCGACCGTCTTCGGTTTCAGCTTTCTGCAGCGAAATGCAGCCAACCGGGCACGCCACGGCGCAGAGGTTGCAAGCTACACAGCGCTCTTCGCCGTCAGGGTCGCGGGTCAGGACGATACGGCCACGGTAGCGAGGCGGCAGGTACACGGCTTCTTCCGGGTACTGCAGCGTGTCGCGCTTGCGGAAGGCGTGGCCGAAAATCATCACCAGGCTGCGAAGCTGGGTGAAGAAGCCATGCACGATGTCAAATATGTACTTC
>NZ_JBFULH010000240.1:0-6555 GCF_056400445.1 Pseudomonas sp. P5_B2
TGTGCAAGCGGGCTTGCTCGCGAAGACGGCCTGACATCCAACACAAATCTGCCACGCAAAAAAAGCCCGCATCTCACGACACGGGCATTTTTTTATTTCAGCTTACACCTCAGAAATCGTATTTCGCCATGATCTGCAGATTACGCGGCTCGCCGTAGAAAGTGGTGCCGAAGTTGCCAAGGCCCGACATGTACTTCTTGTCGAAGACGTTGTTGGCATTGGCGGTGAAGCTCAGGTGCTCGTCGTACTGAAAGCGCGTCATCAGGTCCACGAGGGTGTAGCCGCCTTGCTTGAGCAAGGTGCTGCCGCCTTCGCCATTACCCACGTTCGGGCTGAAGCTCTGGCCGTAAAACGAGCTCTGCCAGCTGACGCCGCCACCGATGGTGAACTGGTCCAGCGTGCCAGGCAAACGGTAGGTGGTGAACGTACGCACCACGTGTTCCGGTTTGCTGGAGGCCAGCGGGAAACCGTAGATACGTTGTTCATCCTTGTCGCGGGTACGGGCATAGGTGTAGCCGGCCGATACGTTCCAGTCCTTCGCCAGTTCGCCGGCCAGTTCCAGTTCCAYACCCTTGGTGGTGGCGCCAGAGATGGCTTCATAAACGTCCCGGCCGGTGTTGACGTCGGTGGTGACGTACTGGGCAACGTTGTCCTGGTCAATCTGGAACAGGGCAAAGCTGGCGTTCAGTTTGCCTTCGAAATAAGCCGCCTTGATGCCGGTTTCGTAGCTGTCGCCTTCAACCGGATCGAGGGTCTTGCCAGTGATGTCCTGGTAAATTTGCGGCTGGTAGATCTTGGTGTAGCTGGCATAGACCGCGTAAACATCGTTAAGGTCATAGACCACCCCGGCGTAGGGCGTGACGACACCATGTTCCTTATAGCTGGCGTGGGTGTCGGTCAGGTTTGCACCCGGATAGTAGCTGTAGTCTTCGTTGTACTTGAAGGTGCTCAGGCGGCCGCCGAGGATGAACGACAGGTCGTCGGTCGGACGCAGGCGCGTGGCCATGTAAAGTCCGTTCTGGCTCTGGGTGCGTTCGTATTTGCCGTTTTTCGGGAATTCCTGTTTCGGCAGGTCACCGTTCCAGTCAAAGATGCTCCCCGGCACCAGTTCGAACGCGCTGGAGTCGTAGGTTGCACCCGTCTGGCGCGAGTGGGAAGCCATGAAGCCGGCCACCAGTTCATGCTCGCGACCGCCCAGGGAAAACGGCCCGGAGATGTTGACGTCCCCGGAGTTCTGTACGCGATGACCTTCCCAGCGACCCCAGTACAGGAAATTGCCCTCGCCGGTAACGGGGTCGGCGGAGCCACCGCTGGCCGACGCCAGTTGGGTATCGTGATCGGTGGTTTTCTGGTCGAAGCTGGCCTTGAATTTCCAGTCATTGGCCAGCGCTTGTTCCAGCGACGCGAAATAGGTGACGCTGTCGAAATCACGACGGCTCCAGTCTGCACCCGGGTTGAAACTGCGCGAGAAGTCGGTACGGCTGCCGTCGGTGAAGTAGGGCGCATTACCGGTCCAGGAACTGCCGCGCGGGGTGACGCTGGACTTGTCGACGCCGAGCGTCAGCAAGGTGTCGTCCGTCAGATCCGCTTGGAGGATGCCGTAGTAGATGTCTTTTTTCTGGCTGTAGTGATCCATGTACGAATCTTTGTCCTGGTACGCGCCGACAAAGCGACCCCGCACGTTACCGGAATCAGTCAGTGAACCAGAGATGTCGCCTTCGGTGCGGTAGTTGTCCCAGGAACCGGCCGTGGCGCTGACCGACGCCTTGAACTCCTTGGTTGGCTTCTTGCGGATCAGGTTGACCGTGGCGGACGGGTCGCCAGCACCGGTCATCAGGCCGGTGGCACCTTTGACGACTTCGATGTGGTCGAGGCTGGCGGCGTCGTCGCCGTTGTTCGGGTTTTCACCGTAGACGCCGTCGTAGGGAATGTTGACGCCGTCATACTGAAAGTTGGTGATGGCAAAACCACGGGCGGAAAACTCGGTACGGTCACTGTCGTACTTCTGAGACGTGATGCCGGGGGTATTGCGCAACGCGTCGGCAACGCTTTGTACACCGCGGTCGTCCATCATTTGACGCGTGACCACGGTCACCGTTTGCGGCGTTTCGTGAATGGTCAGCGGCAGCCCGATCGCGGTGGTGGTGGCACCGGTGGTGTACGAACCGGTGTCTTCAGTGGTCATGCCCAGGGCTTGTCCGGAAATGGTGGTCGCACCCAGTTGCAGGCCCGTACCGCCGCCAGACACCAGGGTCACGGTGTTGCCATTGATCTGGAACGAAATGCCAGTGCCTTGCAACAGCGCCTTCAGGGCGTCGGACGGCTCCAGTGAACCGGATACGGCACGAGATTTGATGCCCGCCACCTGATCTGGGCTGTAGAGGATTTGCAGGTTGGTTTGCATGCCCAGTTCGGTCAGCGCGTTGGAAAGCGGCTGGACGGCAACATTCACTTTTACAGGTGCAGCATTGGCCATCGAGCTCCCCAGCAAGGTGGCAGTCAGCAGTACGCTGGTGAACAGAGTGCGATGCAAAGACGGGCGCTGTACAGCCAACGCGAGAGATGTATGGGGGGGTAGAGGTCGCATTACTTACCTGAGCTCCTGAAAAATGTTGTGCAGAGTTATTGTTAATAAGAATGATTATTAAGACGGGGCGCGGGCGTAAAACCGGAAAGAAACCTTGGAAATAAATTTAAAAAGGCTGACTTGGAGGGAGGTGCCAGTCCGCGATGCTGCAACGCGGTCCGTAGCAGCTGGCGAAGCCTGCGTCCGGCTGCGTAGCAGTCGTGAAATCAGAATTCACGGTGCATCAGCCAGACCTCGCGAGACGGATTGACGACTGCTACGCAGCCGGACGCAGGCTTCGCCAGCTGCTACAAAGCGTGCGTTGGACTAGAGAGTTTTTTTCAGGCAGGCGCGAACTCGGTAACCACCCGCCCGCTTTCCATACGCACCAATTGATCGGCAACATCGAAATATCGGTCATCGTGGGAAATCACGATGATGGTCTTGCCCAGACGTTTGAGGTCCGGCAGCAGCTCGGTGTAGAAGATCCGGCGGAAGGTCGGGTCCTGGTCGGCCGCCCATTCATCGAACACCAGCACCGGACGCTCCTCCAGCCACGCGTTGACCAGCGCCAGGCGTTTGCGCTGGCCGGTGGAGAGGTCGGTGGTGGTGAAGCTGCCGTCCTTGACGCTGACCTTGTGCGCGATCTCCAGTCGCTGCAGGTATTTGTTCGCGTCTTCGGGGATGTGTGTGTCGCCCTGGACCACGTCATCGAACAGGTAGTAGTCGGCGAATATCGTGGTGAACAACTGGCGATAGTCATCGCGATTGTGTGCGTCGATGGTTTCGCCATTGACGTGGATTTCACCCTGCTGCGGCGTGTACAAACCCAGCAGCAACTTGATCAGCGTGGTCTTGCCGCAACCGTTCTCGCCGACGATGAAGGTGATGTCGCCTTGCTTGATCGTCAGGTTCACCGGCCCGAGCTGGAACGGCGCCGCACCTTCAACAGCCGGGAAGGTAAAACGCACATCGGCCAGTTTCAACTCGTGTACCGCTTGCTTCATCGGGCCCTGATCGCTCAACAGCAGATGAGGTTCGGGGGTAGAAAACTGCTCGGACAGCTCAGCGATGCGGCGGAAGGCAATTTGCGCGCGGCTGACAATCGGCAGCGTGCTGATCAAGTGTTCCAGCGGGCCTTTCATGTACAGCAGCACCAGCACGAAGCCGCTCATTACGGTTTTATCGGCACTCGGCCAAAAGGTTTGCAGAGCCAGCGCGAGGCCGATCACCACGAAGAACAGCATCGAGCCAAAGGTCTTGGCGATCACGAAGGTGTTGATCGAACGCACCTGGGTGTTGCAGATGAATTCGGCGGTGGCCTTGATGCCCGCGACAAACATGCGCTGGCGGCGCGGGCGATGGATGCGCAACTCCTTGGCACCTTCGGCAATTGCGTTGTAGTGCTTTTGCAGTTCGTCCTCAGCGTCGCGGGCGGCCATGAAACCCTGCACGCCTTTGCTCTGGGCGTAAGCCTGAATCGCTGTGCCGATCAGGATCGCCGCGACCATGATCAGGAACATCGGCCACGACAGGATGGCCAGATAGCCCATGCAACCCAAGGTCACGGTCACGGAAATCGCCAGTGGAGCGAAAGCGAAGGCGAAGTCGCTGATGGTATCGACGTCATGGGTCAATACCGGAATCAACCGGTGGCTGCGGTAGCGCTCGATCTGTTCGATAGGGGCCGACAGGACTTTTTCGCCCAGCCGTTTACGCAGTTTGGCAATGATGTGCTGACCAACATAGTTGGTGCCGATGTCGGAGCAGATCGAACTCAGCAGCGCCAACAGGCACAACCCGGCGAACAGCGCGACGACGCCTTGGGTCAGGCCGGTATCCGAATGCAGGGCATTGTTGATGGTCGCCAGCAATACCGTGACGCTCAAGCCACCGACCATGCCCAGGAAAATGGACGCGGCGACGATCAGCCGAAAGGGTTTCAACAGGGCGAACAATTCGCCGAGGGCGCCACGGGTTGGCTGGGGCATGGGAGACAGTTCCTTGGGTCGAAAGGCAGATACCCAGTAGAACGTCTGGTGCAAGGCTTAATTTAGCCGGGTGCCGACTGGCGGCGGGGAGGCAGGGCAATGATCGTTCCCACGCTCCGCGTGGGAATGCATCCGGTGACGCTCTGCGTCACATTCACTAGCGGAACGCGGAGCGTCCCTGGCGGCATTCCCACGCGGAGCGTGGGAACGATCAATGAGGCGCGAGGCTTAGAGCTCGCGCACAACGCGAAAGCCTATCCAGTCCCCACGCTCTTGCGGGTACTGGCTGTTGCGGTTGCCAGAGCGAGAGAATACTGGCGCTTCACCCCAATCGTTGCCGCGAATGCGCACAGCTTCGCAGTTGGCTTCCAGCCACGCGCTTCCATCGGTGGGCGCACCGACATAGTTCGGGTGTTCGCAATCTTCGACCCATTCGTAAACGTTGCCGTGCATGTCGTACATGCCGAAGGCGTTCGGCGCGTAGCTGCCAGCCGGCGAGCTGTAGCTGTAACCGTCTGCCGGGCCATAGGTGTTGGCATGCTTGGCGATGCTGTATTCCTTGCCTTCATCGAACGGGAAGGGGAACGGGCCTTTGGTGCCTCCGCGCGCGGCGTATTCGCGTTGGGCTTCGCTGACCATGCGGTACGTCTGCCCGGTTTTTTTCGACAGCCAGGCGATGTAGTTTTTGACGTCGTCGAAGTTCATGCACACCGCAGGCTGGCGCGGTGTCAGTGGATAACGCGGTTTGCTGGCGACGCATTCGCGGCCCGGTCGGGTATCACCGTTGGCAATGGTCACGCCGCTCTCGCGCACGTAGCTGTCCCACTCGCCGGCGGTGACCTGAAAACGGCTCATGGCGAACGGCTTGGCAAAGGTCACGTCGTGCATCGGACTTTCGTCAGGCTCGCGGCCGACTTCATCGTCCGGCGTGCCCATGGTGAAGGTGCCGGCGGGCAGCACCACCATCTCCGGGCAGTCGCGGCAGTCCTTGAAGACCTTGCCCGGTTGCGGTGCGGTAGCGGCCTGGGCGGTGGCGGGCAGCAGGCCGGCCATGAGCGCGGTGAGGGCCAGGGCCTTGAGCGGCAGGGTCAATTGATCTCGGTTCATGAGTCATCTCGATATTAAAAAGCGGGTGCCACACTAGATCCAATGTGGAAGCGAGCCTGCTCGCGATGGGGCCATCACATTCAACATTGAGAGTGGCTGATCCACCGCAATCGCGAGCAGGCTCGCTCCCACAGGGTTCTGCGTCATGGCGTCATGCGGTCTTGTTCAGCAGGACCATGAAACGGTCGATCTGGCTTTCGGTGTTGAGCAGCCCAGGCGCAAGGCGGATCACCGGGCCGGCATCGCGCTCCACCGAGTCGCAGACCACGCGGTTTTCCATCAATTGGGCGGCGACTTTTTCGCAGTCGCGGTCCTTGATGCGGAAGAAGGTGAAACCGGCGGACAAATCCGGGCTCTTTGGCGTGACCAGTTCAATCTGCGGGTGTTCCAACAGGCGGTTTTTCGCATAGGTGTTAAGCGCATGGATGCGCGCCTGTACCTCGGCCTTGCCCAGTTCCAGGTGCAACTTGAACGCCTCGTCCAGCGCCCAGCGATGTTCGAAGCTGTGATAGCCGCCGGGGGTCATGATGGTTGAGAAGGTGGTGGCTTCGGAGAAGGTCGGAATGGTCGKCGTGACGTCCTTGAGTTCGGCGGAGCGGGCGCAAATGATCCCGGTGCCGCGCGGGCCGAACATCCATTTGTGGGTGCCGGCGATGAAGAAATCGCAGTGCATGTCGGGGAAGTCGAGGTCCTCGACGCCGAAGCCGTGCACGCCATCAACCACATACAAAATGCGGTCTTTTTCCTCGCGATTGCGGTTCTGTTCATCCACCAGTTTGCCGATCTCGCCAATCGGCAGTTTCACGCCACTGCCGGATTRCACCCAGGTCATGCCCAGCACGCGGGTTTGCGGGCGGATACCTTTGCTGATCGCACCGAGCACTTCATCCA
>NZ_JBFULH010000241.1:0-6527 GCF_056400445.1 Pseudomonas sp. P5_B2
GTTCGGGAATACGGCCGGAACTGAAAGCAATCGGCCAGACGTAGGTGTTGCCCAATGACCTCTTTGGGTCGATATCTGCCTGTCGCGAAGGGTAGGAGTCGACCCATGGCTGCCTGTCGGTTTCAATCCTCTTAAAGGTATTCACGACTAGAGTTTCACTCCCAACTATTCTAAAGCAAGATCAGAATTCACCCGTGCAACGTCAGGTATCGAGCGTTACTTCGGCATAGGGAAACCGGTATGGCAAATCCGCAAGACAAAGCCGAATCCGACACAGATTTAGCTCAGATGGTGATAGGGCTGGGGCCCTGCACTTACCTGTTGCTGCTCTTGCTAGGGTTGATCCTTCTGTTTCCCTTTCTTGAGGAGGGTCTGATTGCTCGCATGTTGCTCGGCATTCTGTTTTCGGCCGTGCTGCTCGTGGGCGCATTCGCCACCAGGCAGACCCGGTCGGGATTGATCCTCAAACTGTGCCTGGCGTTGTTTGGGATTGGCCTTCAATGGACGGCCTTGTGGACTGAGAGTATCGCGAATCTTCAACTTGCCGGGATAACCTATGCGGCGTCTCTTGCGGTTTCGTTCAGCGGAGTGCTTCGCTACCTTCTCAAGCGCGGGCCAATTACAGCCGACAAGTTGCATGGCGCGCTTGCGGGCTACATCATGCTGGCCTTTGTTTGGTCCTTCATCTACGCCCTGGTCGAGATTTCCGCCGCTAGCTCCTTCGGACCTGGCAACTTCGATTTCAGCCGCCCCGGCACTTTCTTCAAACTGATCTATTTCAGCTTCACGACGCTTACGACCACCGGTTACGGTGATGTTATCCCGTTGACCAACCACGCCCGCTCACTGGTGATGGTAGAAGAGTTTTCAGGCGTCTTTTACGTGGGGGTCGTGATAGCGCGGCTTGCCGGTATTTATCCGTCGCGCCAGGCCAGGTGACGCCCGATTTGTCTGAGCCATCTACGGGCATTGGTTACGATGACGCCGATCTACTGATTGTTGATGGACTGATTGCGGCCATCGGGCCAGATCTGGATGCACAGGTGCCGGTGGGTGCCCAAGTGAACGAAGAGCGCGTGCTGTTTGCGTACATCGCACTGGAACTGCGCTAAGCGAACACATATAACGCAACGTGTCTGACCGTTTTTAGCCGATTTCTGTCGGTCATGGTTACGGAACGTGCTGGTCAAGTCCGATGCAAATGGGKGGTCAAGTCAGCTCAGAGCCACCAACTGCMWGGCATAAAAAACCCGRCCAGGCGTTAAYCTGGTCGGGCAGAGAGGGGCCAGAAGCGGGCACTGAGGATCTACAAAAGCAGGGGCAACTCAGCCAAGCCTGATGCCCCGGTGCCTCTCTCGTCAGAAACACTGTGCCCAGGCTTATTTGACCAGCAATACCGGAACTGAAACCTCATGCACCACGCGGCTGGCCACCGAACCCATTAACAGGTTTGAGAGGTTGCTCATCCCACGCGTGCCCATTACCACGGTGTCGCAGCCCAACGCCTTCACCGCCTTGGCCACCTCTTTCACGACTTCCCCCGTCGACTCGTGTATCTGGTGACGGACGTTCGCGGCCTGGAGGATCACCGCCGCCTCGCTGGTGACATCTGCTGAGTGCTGCAGAGCTGAGGTGTTCATCTGCTCCACCATCTCGCGAGTAATATAATCACCATACAAAACGGGCGCCGACTGGACATTGAGCACATGCACCTCAAGGTCCGGATATACCCGGGAGAATTCAACCAGATACTGCAGGGCCCGTTTTACGTTTTCAGAGCCATCGAAAGGAACCAATACCTTTTGCATTTAAACACCTCATCGCACTTCAAACTCATGACACGGATTCAGAGTAAAGACAGCGATACTCTAGTGGTCAAGTCAGCTCAAAGTCACCAATCGCCAGGCATAAAAACCCCGACTCGGCGTTAACCTGGTCGGGCGTGTCTACCACTGCCACCGGCATCGCTTTACAGGCTTTTACCCTTCGTAACGGGTCGTTATCGACCGAACGCAAGAAGGTAGGAATCTTTAAAGCCCACCCTCCCACAACTCAGCAGCCACCTGCGAGCATTGCTACGTCCAGTAATCGACCTGATGAGGCCAGCCGCTCGACAGAAGTCGCAATTCAATCCCGAGCAATCTTGTCATTTGCCAAGTCTTAGGGCAGGGTCGATACCACTGACATCTCTGCCAAAGGAGTCACCCATGTCAAAGCTATATCCCAGTATCGATCCCGAGGGCCTGGTCGAGTACTCAGTGGTCTACACCGACCGCTCGCTCAACCACATGTCGCAGTCATTTCAAGGCGTGATGAAGAACATTTCCAGCACCCTCAAACAGGTCTATAACGCCCAGGCTGTTGCGGTGGTCCCGGGCAGCGGCACATTCGGCATGGAAGCGGTGGCGCGACAGTTTGCCACCGACCAGCAATGCCTGGTGATACGCAACGGCTGGTTCAGTTATCGCTGGAGCCAGATCCTTGAGATGGGGAACATCCCGGCTGCCACCACGGTGCTGAAAGCCCGACCGGTCGACAAGGGTCGCCAGGCTGCCTACGCGCCACCTGCTCTGGACGAAGTGCTGGCAGCCATTCAGGCGCAGAAGCCGCAGATTGTCTTCGCCCCCCACGTTGAAACCTCATCAGGGATTATCCTGCCCGACGAGTACCTGCGGGCCGTCGGCGACGCCGTGCATGCGGTGGGTGGCCTGTTCGTGCTGGACTGCATCGCCTCAGGCACGCTTTGGGTTGATATGCAGAAATGCGCAGTCGACCTGCTGATCAGCGCACCGCAGAAAGGCTGGAGCGCATCCCCTTGCTGCGCCTTGGTGATGCTCAGTTCCTTGGCCCTCGAGCGCATCGAGCAGACGCAAAGCAGCAGCTTCGCCTGCGACCTGAAAAAGTGGCTTCAGATCATGCAGGCCTAYGAACAGGGCGGACATGCCTACCATGCGACCATGCCCAGCGATTCCCTCGCGCGATTCAACGAAGTGATGAAAGAGACGCAAGCCTACGGTTTCGACAAGGTCCGCGGCGAACAACAGGCTCTGGGTGATCGGGTGCGCGCAATGTTGACCGGCAAAGGCATCAAAAGCGTGGCCGCGGCCGGCTTTCAGGCCCCTGGCGTAGTGGTGAGCTACACCGATGATGCCGACATCAAGAGCGGCAAGAAATTTGCCGCTCACGGCCTACAGATCGCCGCCGGAGTGCCGTTGCAATGCGACGAGCCGGCCGACTTCCAGACCTTCCGCATCGGTCTGTTTGGACTCGAAAAGCTGCACAATATCGAGCGCACAGTCAGCACCCTCGAGCAGGCACTGGACGAGGTGATGGTTAACTAAGCCCTCATCCTGCCCGCAGCACATACCGAACGTGTGAATTCCAGGAAGGCATCCTGCCCTGGGCACTGCGGCCCAAGGCGCGGATCTTCGACGAACATGACGCTGGTCGCCCGGACGTCATGTTAGAACCATAAGGGAAAGCCCGTGCACGTGTCTTACTGACACGTGTGCCCTTCAGCGCTATCCGAAAAAATTTCCAACGAAGCCGTCGAGCGAGCACTCAATTTCCACTTCCCGTCGAATGCCGACATTAAAGCCACCAAGCGAACCCGCAGTACCCTGTTTTCCGTCGACCCAGAAGCCACAGCCGAAACCCTGGCCGTGTCCTTGGTCGAGACGCTGGCGTCGGTCGATGTGATGGTCCATCAGTTGGTGGATCATCTGGAGGGTGAGTCGCGTTATGCCTTGCTGGGTATTTCCAACAGCATCATGGTGGCGGAGATTACGGCGAACGGGACGTTGGATAAGGTTGAGCCCAGCTAAGTAGTCGCTGTCCTGGGGATAGGGGGGGCTCCGTTCCGGTTGTGCATCAGCCGTTTTTTTGCTGTTGGCCTGGCTCACACTAGCTTGGCCACGGGATTTATTGCCGAAGCACCTTCTCCATGGATTTGCCTTTGGCGAGTTCATCGACAAGCTTGTCCAACTGGCGGATTCGTTTCATCAGTGGATCTTCAACATCCTCCACACGGATACCGCAGACCACGCCTTTGATGAGGCTGCTGTTCGGATGCATCTCCGGCGCTTGGGCAAAGAAAGCTTCGAAGTCGACGTTCAGCTTGAGCTGTTGCAGTAGACCCGCTTGGTCGTAGCCCGTGAGCCAGCAGATGACGCGGTCAACTTCTTCTTGTGTACGCCCCTTTCGCTCGGCTTTCGCTACGTACAGAGGATAAACCGCCGCAAAGGCTGTCGAGAAAATTCGATGTCCGGACATTTGCGTTTCTCCTGGTATACACGGGAGTGCGGATGGAGGGAGGTCTGACTATAAGTAGACGATGCGTCTGGCGGAAGTTTTTCTGCCGATTGTGTTTGATCACCGCTTTGACCGGGGGAAGTGGTCGAGGATCKCGCCTTAGATGACGTAGGCAACCATGCCCGGTGCATACCCGATATGTCATCTGTCTGGTGAGGAGGTTAATTCAGGACCGGTTTCAGACATTGCAGGCAAGCTGTCGAGAAAAGCGGCAATCTGTCGGGTACCCCGCAAATGTACCGTAGGAATTTTCGGGCCTATGGCCAAGCGCACCGCCTCGATGCCTGGACGATAGCCACGATCGAAATTCCACACGAAATTCAGAAAGGTCAGGAACTCCCGGTCGAGCTTCTCTGTACAGCCCGCGGCAAGGTCCGGGCGAGGGCGGTTCATTACGCTGCGCAGGATCACCCGGGTGAAACAGGTGAGCCGCGGCGTATCGAGCTAGATGATCAAGTCGGCACGGGGCAGGCGAAGATCGAAGGTACGCCGGGCATAGTTGCCTTCACAGATCCAGGCAGCCGGTGCGACCGCTTCATTGACCCGAGCGCGGAATTGCTCAGCGTCGGGTTCGACCCAGTCGGGCTCCCAGAACAGGGTGTCCAGGTGCACCACGGGCAAGCCAAGGCGTATGCCTAGAGTGCGGGCGAGGGTGGATTTGCCGCTACCGGCATTGCCCAGAATTACAATCCGTTGCATGGTCGGACTTCCTGTCGCGAAAAAGCCGGCGATTGTGCAGGTTTTGGGACTTCAGTTAAAGGCTGATGTGGGGCTGACTGTGGATTCAACCCATGGCTGATATTCAAGACAGACGCCAATTGGCCGATTGCCGCTGACGCCATAGCGCACCACCTCAGGCGCGCCGTCCTTCATGCCGCTCCCGCCATGGGCTGTTGTGTAGCGATGGATCAGGTCATCCTCAATGCAGCCACCGGACACGCTGCCCACCACCCGACCGTCGTTACGCAAGGCCATCATCGACCCTACCGGGCGCGGCGACGAACCCCATGTACGTGCCACGGTGGCGAGCAGCACGCGCGCTCCGGCGGCGAGCCAGTCCCGCGTGGTGCGCAGGACCAGCAAATCGATGCTTTCCATCTGGCTCTCCTCTAGCGCATGTGCAGCGCAATCGGGCTGCTGGCCGGATCGGCTGTTACTCATCGACGCTCCGGCGCTGATCAGGTGAAGGTGTGTCGGCTCATGGGCAGGCTGCGAACCCGCTGGCCAGTCAACGTTGCCACCGCATTGGCGACAGCGGGCGCGACGGCGGGCAGCGGCGGTTCGCCGATGCCACCCATTTTTTCCCCGCTCTCGACGACCCGTACATGCACCCGTGCCATCCGCGCAGGCGGCAGGATCGGGTACAAGTCGTAATTGCGAGCCCGGGGTTTTCCATCAACCCACACCGACTCCTCCACCAGCGTTTGAGACAGCCCCAGCGCCACGGCGCCATTGACCTGAGCTTCAACAATCGCCGGGTTGACGATGCTGCCGGGGTCAATCGCCTGCCAGATATCGTGCACCTTGACCTGTCCGTTCTCGATGGACACCTCGGCGATCACGGCAGTCTGCGTACCAAACGGCGAAGCCATCGCCACGCCGCGCGCACGTTTTGTGCCGTCCTCGGCGGTAAACGGGCCGCGCTTCCAGCCCCCTGACAGTTCACTTACAGCCTGCAGCAGTGTGGTCAGGCGCTTGTTGTCACGAAGCAAATGCATGCGCAGTTCGAACGGGTCCTTGCCGCCTTTGTCAGCCAGTTCGTCAAGGAACGATTCGTAGAAAAAGTCGTTAAGGGAATTGCCCACCGAACGCCAGTAACCCAACATGGCCGGACCTTTGACGTAGATCTGCGCAATTCGCTTGTTAGGAATCGCGTAGGACTTGCCCGTCAACCCTTCAAGCGCCGTAGGGTCGAGCTTTTCACCCTGTTTGCCCGCGATGGCCTCGGTAGGACCTTCGGTGGCACTGATCGCTTCGATTGCCAGCGGCCAGCCATCGTTATCCAGCGCGGCGCGAAAATTGACCGCTGCAACGGGACGGAGTACGTCACGCAGGAACTCTTCCTCTCGACTCCAGATCAGTTTGACCGGACGTCCGACCGCCTTGGCCAAGGCGATGGCCTGGGGGTAAGGACTCGCTGAGTCGTATAAAAAATGCCGTCCGAAGAACCCGCCCAGCAGCGGCGAATGCAAGGTGATCTGCGCAGGATCAAGACC
>NZ_JBFULH010000242.1:0-6482 GCF_056400445.1 Pseudomonas sp. P5_B2
GCATTCAATCGGGCGTCCACGTCTTCTCCTCGGGCACGTTCACAGTGATGATGGCGATACAGCGACGAATACACGGCGTTCGGTGCCCGACTCATCCCTTGCTCAAGGGTTCGCGAGAACATCGGTATCCCTGCATGATCGACTATGCTTGAGCAGCGAAAGAAAACGGAAGTGGTTCAACACCCCATGGATATCAAATTCACCCACCGACTGTCCTACAAGCAAGCCAAGCTTACTGTACTGGTCGGATTCATTCTGGGCACGCTGCTCAGCCTGCTGCAAATAGGCATCGATTATGCCAGCGAAGACGCCTCCATCAACCGTGAAATACGGTCTTTACTGGAAATCAGCCATAATCCCGCCTCGCGCATCGCCTACAACATCGACGCCGAACTCGCCCAGGAACTGACCCTGGGCTTGCTGCGTTCACCGGCGATCATCAGCGCGAAACTGACCGATAACCGCAATACCGTGCTGGCCAGCGTCAAGCGTCCAGGCGCGCAAAGCGGTTATCGAGTGATCAGTGACTTCCTGTTCGGCGCCAATCGGCTCTTTGAGGACCGGCTGTTTCTCGATCACCTGCCAGAGGAATCCCTCGGGACCTTGCAACTGGAGGTCGATACTTACGCCTTCGGCAACCGCTTCCTGCACCGGGCTGAAGTGACACTGCTCAACGGCTTCGCTCGGAGCCTGATCCTGACAGGCATTCTGCTCGCGCTGTTCTACGTGATGCTGACCAAACCCTTGGTGCGGGTCATTCGCGAGCTCAGTGGCCGCGATTCGCGTAGCGTGGAGCCTAACCGGGTGGCATGTCCGCCGGGGCATGAAGACGATGAAATCGGTGTTTTGGTCAAGGCCGCCAACGAACAATTCGAAAACACCGCCACTGAAATCCATCAACGACGCAACGCCGAAAACCGTTTGACCGACTACCTCAGTCAATTGGAAAACATAGTCTCGACGCGTACTGCAGAGCTCAAGGCCACCAATGCCAGGCTCAGCCAATCCAATCGGGAACTGGAAATCGCGCGAACCACCGCCATCGATATGGCCGAAGCACGTTCTGTGTTTGTGGCCAACATGAGCCATGAAATTCGCACGCCCCTCAACGGCCTGTTAGGGATGATCGCGCTGTCGCTGGACGGCCCGCTCACTGCCGAGCAGCAGCAACAACTGTCGATCGCTCATGACTCAGGCAAAGTGCTGGTGGAACTGCTCAACGACATTCTCGACCTGTCGAAATTCGATGCAGGTCAGCTTGAACTGGAGCACATTCCGTTCGACCTTGGCTCGTTGGTCGAAGACACCGCCAATCTGTTGTCCCAAAATGCGGCGCCGAGCGTGGAGCTGACGTGCTTGATCGATCCGCAGTTTCCGGCGCTGGTACTGGGGGACCCGACCCGAGTGCGGCAGATCGTCAGCAATCTGTTATCCAACGCGCTCAAGTTCACCCGCTTCGGTCGGGTCGATTTACGTCTGTCTACGTTCGCGCAGGGCGTCAGAATCGAGGTTTGCGATACCGGTATCGGGATCGCCCAGGATGCCCAAGTCAAGATCTTCCAGCCATTTACCCAGGCCGGTGCCGGCATTACCCGGCAGTTCGGCGGTACAGGACTGGGCCTGGCCCTCACCTACAACCTTTGCGAAGCCATGCAGGGACGTCTGACGATCAGCTCGGAAGCCGGTTTTGGCAGCCAGTTCTGCGCCGACCTGCCGCTGCCCGCCCACACCCGCGCCGTGTCCCCGGCACCGCTGTCCGGCAAGGTCCTTGCGATCACCGCCGCCAGTAGCGGGCTGGCCGAGCTGCTGAAAACCCTGTTGCCTGCGTGGGGGCTCGACTATCAACAACGTTCCATGGATGACTCGTTGATGGGTATTGAGCCTGATGTCCTGATCACCGACTGCCCCGAATGCCTGTTTGGTCTGCGCCCCACCCTTGCCGCACCGATTCTGCTGGTAACCGCTTATGGCAACTTCATGCCCAGCGAACAGGCGAGCGCCCTCGCGCCCTTGCAGCAACAGGCGCGACCGCTGGCGCGCAACGCGCTGTACCAGAACTTGCAGCGAGTCTTGCAGCCGCAAACCACCCTGATCAACGAAGCTCGGGGCGAAGTCGTGCCTCACCAACGGCGAGGCCGCGTTTTGCTGGTCGAGGACAACCCGGTCAATCAAATGGTGGCCAAGGGCATGCTGGGAAAACTCGGCTGTGAAGTCATCGTCGCTGCCCACGGTGCCGAAGCTCTGGATCAGCTTGAGCTCAGGGATTTCGATCTGGTGTTGATGGACTGCAACATGCCGGTAATGGACGGCTACGAAGCGAGTCGGCAAATACGTCGCAGCGGGCGCTGGCCGCAGCTGCCCATCGTCGCGCTGACCGCCAACGCGATGTCCGAGGAACGCGAACGCTGCCACGCGGCGGGCATGAACGACTACCTGGTCAAGCCCTTGCGCCGTGAAGATCTGGCCGCACTGCTTGACGTCTGGGTGCCAACTAGGACGGCGCCTTGATCTGCCCTAACAAATGATCAAGGCCTTCGCGCAGATCACTCAGACGATCCAGATCCACCCCGCTGTCGCACAACAGGCGAGCCTTGAGCGGGCCGACCTGATCTCGCAACGCCTTACCGGAAGGTGACAGGCTCAGGTGCACTTCACGCTCATCGCGAACAGAGCGCTGACGCAGTACCAGCTGCAATTGCTCAAGCCGTTTGAGCAATGGCGTCAAGGTCCCCGAGTCCAGCGCCAGACGTTCACCCAACGCCTTGACCGTCGGCTGCTCGGGGGCGGCCTCCTGCCATTCCCACAACACCAGCATGGCCAGGTATTGCGGGTAGGTCAGGCCGAGTTGGTCGAGCATTGGCTTGTAGGCGCGAATCACCGCCCGGGACGCGGCGTACAGCTTGAAGCAGAGCTGACTGTCGAGTTTCAGGGAATCAACGGACATCGTGTTCATTTGAGCAGGGCTTCGATCTCGCGGCTCAGGTCCTGGGGCTTGGTCGCCGGGGCGAAGCGCTTGACCAACTGACCATCCTTACCGATCAGGAACTTGGTGAAGTTCCACTTGATGCCCTGCGAACCAAGCACGCCCGGTGCGCGTTTCTTCAATTGAACRAACAACGGATGCGCGCCGGCACCGTTGACTTCGATCTTCTTGAACAGCGGGAAGCTGACACCGAAATTCAATTCGCAAAATTCGGAAATGGCGCCTTCGTTGCCGGGCTCCTGTTTGCCGAACTGATTGCACGGAAAGCCGAGGACCACCAGACCTTGGTCCTTGTAGGTTTGCCACAACTCTTCCAGCCCCTTGTATTGCGGAGTGAAGCCGCACTTGCTGGCCGTGTTGACCACGAGTACGGCTTTGCCGGCGTAATCCGCCAGGGTCTTTTGTTCACCCTTGATGGTGGTGCACGGGATGCTCAGCAGATTGTCGCTCATGGCTTGCACTCTTGATAAAAGAAGATGAGACAAACATAGCGAGCAATTGAATTGTGTGCAATTTAATAAATCAATGGAGCACGAGAATCCCTGTAGGAGCACGGCTTGCCGGCGATGGCGTGCTTGAGATAGGCATCGCCGGCAAGCCGGGCCCCTACAAGGCTCACATTATTCGCGCGGCACCAGGTCCAGGCACACCGAGTTGATGCAATAACGCAGACCGGTGGGTGGCGGGCCATCAGGGAACACGTGCCCAAGGTGGGCATCACATTTGGCGCAGACCACTTCGGTACGGATCATGCCGTGGCTGACGTCACGGATTTCGACCATCGCACTGTCGCCGATCGGTGCGTAGAAGCTCGGCCAGCCGCAGCCGGAGTCAAACTTGGTGTTCGAATCGAACAGCGGCTCATTGCAGCAGATGCAGTGGTAAACACCGTCAGTCTTGGTGCCGTTGTATTTACCGGAAAACGGACGCTCGGTGCCTTTGAGGCGGCACACGTTGTACTGCTCCGGGTCGAGCATCGCCTTCCATTCTTCCAGGGTTTTTTCCAACTTTTCCATCATCACACCTCAGCAGCTGAAAAAGCCCGATCTGTATCTTTTCCACGGGTCGGGCGGCACGTATGATTGCGCCTCGTCAAACGCCAGTCTGGCAGCCAGACCACGCGCATTCAAACGGATTTATGGGTGCTGCATCTCAAGGYGCCGGGCCTGTGTGAATACGCAGGATTCCCAGTACGGTAGTTCATACACCGCCTGGATCGTTCATTTTCGGGAACACATCGCCATGCAGGTCAGCAAATCGAACAAGCTCGCCAACGTCTGCTACGACATTCGCGGCCCAGTGCTCAAGCACGCCAAGCGCCTGGAAGAGGAAGGTCATCGCATCCTCAAGCTGAACATCGGCAACCCGGCGCCTTTTGGTTTCGAAGCGCCGGACGAAATCCTCCAGGACGTTATCCGCAACCTGCCGACCGCCCAGGGTTATAGCGACTCCAAAGGCCTGTTCAGCGCGCGCAAGGCTGTGATGCAGTACTACCAGCAGAAGCAGGTTGAAGGCGTCGGCATCGAAGACATCTACTTGGGTAACGGCGTTTCCGAGCTGATCGTGATGTCGATGCAGGCCTTGCTCAACAACGGCGACGAAGTGCTGGTACCGGCCCCGGACTATCCGCTGTGGACGGCCGCGGTCAGCCTGTCGGGCGGCAACCCGGTGCATTACCTGTGCGATGAGCAGGCCAACTGGTGGCCGGATCTGGCCGACATCAAGGCCAAGATCACCCCGAACACCAAGGCACTGGTGATCATCAACCCGAACAACCCGACCGGCGCGGTGTATTCGAAGGAAGTGTTGCTGGGCATGCTGGAACTGGCCCGCCAGCACAACCTGGTGGTGTTCTCCGACGAGATCTACGACAAGATCCTGTATGACGACGCCGTGCACATCTGCACCGCCTCGCTGGCCCCGGACCTGCTGTGCCTGACCTTCAACGGTCTGTCCAAGTCCTATCGCGTGGCGGGTTTCCGCTCAGGCTGGATCGCCATCTCCGGTCCGAAACATCACGCGCAGAGCTACATCGAAGGCATCGACATGCTGGCCAACATGCGCCTGTGCGCCAACGTGCCGAGCCAGCACGCGATCCAGACAGCACTGGGCGGCTACCAGAGCATCAATGACCTGGTCCTGCCCCAGGGCCGTTTGCTGGAACAGCGCAATCGCACCTGGGAACTGCTCAACGACATTCCGGGCGTGAGCTGCGTCAAGCCGATGGGCGCACTGTATGCGTTCCCGCGAATCGACCCGAAAGTCTGCCCGATCCACAACGATGAAAAGTTCGTGCTCGACCTGCTGCTCTCCGAGAAGCTGCTGGTGGTTCAAGGCACAGCCTTCAACTGGCCTTGGCCGGACCACTTCCGCGTGGTGACCCTGCCGCGCGTGGATGATCTGGAGATGGCCGTCGGCCGGATCGGCAACTTCCTCAAATCCTACCGCCAGTAAGGGGTCCGTCGCCGTGCGACTTTATGCGAAAGTCGCACGGCGATTAATTCAGCAACACATCTTTACGTCCTGCCGCACACCCTTGCTTCACGCAATGCCTGATCACTTGCTGGGCGCTAGCGCCTAACAACCACAGGGTTTGCTCCGTTCTTTGTCTGTCAAACACTTCCCATGCCCGCGTCGGAAATGCCCTGCAAGCGACTACACTGTTGCCGTAGGACACAGTTTGAAATAGTCACCCGGTTGAATAGCGCAGTGCAGCACCTTATATACCCCGCAGTACGCTATATCTTTAGCAAAAGGAGATTTCTACAACCATGATGCGCATCCTGCTGTTTTTGGCCACTAACCTGGCGGTCGTGCTGATTGCCAGCATCACCCTGAGCCTATTCGGCTTCAACGGGTTCATGGCGGCCAACGGGGTTGATCTGAACCTCAATCAGCTGCTGATTTTCTGTGCGGTCTTTGGTTTTGCCGGTTCGCTTTTTTCGCTGTTCATCTCCAAGTGGATGGCGAAGATGAGCACCAGCACCCAGATCATCACCCAGCCACGCACCCGTCACGAGCAATGGTTGCTGCAAACCGTCGAGCAATTGTCCCGGGAAGCCGGGATCAAGATGCCTGAAGTCGGAATCTTCCCGGCCTACGAGGCGAACGCGTTCGCCACGGGCTGGAACAAGAACGACGCGCTGGTCGCGGTTAGCCAGGGGTTGCTGGAGCGTTTCTCGCCCGATGAAGTGAAAGCCGTTTTGGCTCACGAAATTGGCCACGTTGCCAATGGCGACATGGTCACCCTGGCGTTGATTCAGGGCGTGGTGAACACGTTCGTAATGTTCTTTGCACGAATCATCGGCAACTTTGTCGACAAGGTGATCTTCAAGAACGAAGAAGGCCAGGGTATTGCCTACTACGTGGCAACCATCTTCGCCGAACTGGTGCTGGGCATCCTTGCCAGCTCCATCGTCATGTGGTTCTCGCGCAAGCGTGAATTCCGTGCCGACGAAGCCGGTGCACGTCTGGCCGGTACTGGCGCGATGATCGGTGC
>NZ_JBFULH010000243.1:0-6481 GCF_056400445.1 Pseudomonas sp. P5_B2
GTGCAATGTGGGAGCGGGCTTGCTCGCGAAGGCGGCATAACTCACACCAAAGATCTTAAGGTCATCTGTTCACCGGCCATAAAAAAACGCCCCGCTCTCAATGAGAGCGGGGCGTTTTTTATGGGGCCGAATCAAGCGTAGCTTTCGGTCTCGTTACTGGCTTCAACCAGTTCCAGCGCGATGTTGTTGTGCGCATTGATCTTGCGATACAGCGCAGCATCGGTTTCGAGCACTTTTTCACGGGCTGGAAAGATTTCTGCCAGTTTCGCAGCCCACTCACCGGAAGCCTTGCCCGGGAAGCATTTTTCGATCAGCTCAAGCATGATCGAAACGGTCACCGAAGCACCTGGGGATGCGCCGAGCAGGGCAGCAAGGGAACCGTCCTTGGCCGCGACCAGTTCGGTACCGAACTGCAAAACGCCGCCTTTTTTCGGGTCTTTCTTGATGATCTGCACCCGTTGGCCGGCCACTTCCAGGCGCCAGTCCTCGGCTTTCGCTTCAGGGTAGAAACGACGCAGGGATTCCAGACGCTGTTCCATCGATTGCATCACTTCGCTGACCAGGTACTTGGTCAGGTCCATGTTGTTTTTCGCCACGGCCAGCATCGGGCCGATGTTGCCGGCGCGAACCGACATCGGCAGGTCCATGAAGGAACCGTGCTTGAGGAACTTGGTGGTGAAACCGGCGTAAGGTCCGAACAGCAGGGACTTCTTGCCATCGACCACGCGGGTGTCCAGGTGCGGCACGGACATCGGTGGCGAACCCACGGCAGCCTGGCTGTACACCTTGGCCTGGTGGTGTTTGACCACTTCCGGGTTGTCGCAACGCAGCCACTGGCCGCTGATCGGGAAACCGCCGAAGCCTTTGCTTTCTTCGATGCCCGAAGCCTGCAACAGCGGCAATGCCGCGCCGCCAGCGCCAAGGAAAACGAATTTCGCGTCGACGTCACGGGTGCTGCCGCTGTTGACGTCCTTGATGCTCAYGGTCCAGCCGCCGTTGTTACGCTTCAGGCCAGTCACGCGCTTGCAGTACTTTACCTGCGCGTCGGGCGCGCTGGTCAGGTGCTTGAGCAATTGATTGGTCAGGGCGCCGAAGTTGACGTCGGTGCCATTCATCACGCGGGTAGCCGCGACGACTTCGTCGGCCGGACGGCCCGGCATCATCAGCGGCATCCAGTCGGCCATTTTGGCCTTGTCTTCGGTGTATTCCATGTCCGAGAAGGCGTGGTGCTTGCTCAGCAACTTGAAGCGTTCCTTGAGGAAGGAAACGCCGCTGTCACCTTGCACGAAGCTCAGGTGTGGCACCGGGCTGATGAACGTCTTGCAGGAGCCGAACGTGTTTTTCCTGGTCAGGTAGGACCAGAACTGCTTCGACACCTCGAACTGGGTGTTGATGTGCACGGCTTTCTTGATGTCGACGGTGCCATTGGCAGCCTGTGGCGTGTAGTTGAGCTCACACAGCCCGGCGTGACCGGTACCGGCGTTGTTCCACGGATTGGAACTCTCCGCAGCACCGGAATCCATCAACTCGACGACTTCCAGCTTGATCGCGGGGTCGAGTTCTTTRAGCAATACCGCAAGGGTGGCACTCATGATGCCGGCCCCAACCAGTACTACGTCGACTGCTTCGTTATGCGCCATTTAACGCGTCTCCAAAATCTGCAGCACCAAATTGACGGCATGGCTGCCAGGAGTGACGGGGCGTGTCAGTGTTGCCCCAGGTACCCATGGCCAGTTTCGCCATGTCCGAATCTTCGCAATTTTTTGCAACTTCGACGGACGCTACCGGCCGGGTGAATGAGGGTTATGAACTCATTTCAACGCGCGGCTGGCAATTCGACTTATGGTCGATACATCCGTTTGTGCAACCAAATCCGTAGCGGACAGGCTTCAGGCTCCCGTATTTGAGGAGTGCTCGGTCCTGTGTCGTTGGGCTGTTTCAGACGCTAATGGTGCATGTTCAGACGCAAAACTATTCATTTGCTCGCCACACTCTTGTGAAGTTGTGAAAACCCGTTTTTTCACGCTCTTTTGAAGACGTGAACCTCAAAAAAGGGCTGTCCCAGCCTGGCACCGTGCCCGCAAGCATTAYCGTCATGGGATACATGATAGGCAAAACGGGCAGACAGCTCAGTGACCGAGCGTAATGACAGCTCTGCAGATTCGTGAAAAGCGGGTTTTTGCTCAAGAAACAGCAAGCGCGCCAGCTTCACTCGATCTGTGTGGGCGGCTCTCTGTGGGCGGTGCGGGGTGTCAATGCCGGGGCATTAACGATGCTGCGAGGCYCGATCAGGAGACGTCCTTATAATCGGGGGCAGATTGTATCTAAGAAACGCAGGGAAATGGACGTGTTTAATGACTTTTATTAGGCATCTGGTCAGGTGGTCAACAGATGTTGCACCCGTGCACGTGGTTGGCGCGGGTTAACGCGTGTGCCGAGGGCGGGGCGGAATTTACTTCAAGGCCTGTAGGGTGCTAGTTACCCGTCATGACGCACCGCTATACTGCGGGCCTGTTTGTGCCTGATTCTGGAGAGATACGCATGTTGCAACGTCTGTTGTTCGGTTTGATCACTGTGACCAGTTTGACCCTCGTTGGCTGCGCCCACAGCCCGCAACAACTGAACCCTGAGCCCAAGCTGACAACCCAGTTGGCGCCGGTCGGCCATGGTCAGCCGGTGGTTGTGCGTGTGGTAGACGGTCGTCCGTCGCCAACCTTGGGCACCCGTGGCGGCTTGTACCCGGAAACCAGCGCGATCACCGTGCAGGGCCCGCAGATTCTGCCGAAGTTGCAGGCTCAGGCCGAGGCGGCCGTGCGCTTGCTGGGCTTTACCCCGACGTCCAATGCGCCGAATGCACCGCAACTCACCGTGACCTTGGCCGAGCTGAAGTATCAGTCGCCTAAAGAAGGCATGTATGTGACAGAAGCGACCATCAGCGCGACGTTCCGCTCCGATGTGCAGAACGCTAATCGTCGTTACAGCGGCCGTTACGGCGCATCGCTGGACCAGCGTTTCGGCATGGCACCGAACCAGGAAACCAACACCAAGCTGGTCAGTGATGTGCTGAGTGATGCGCTGACGCGTCTGTTCAAGGATCCGACGGTGGGTCAGGTTCTCGGCGAATAAGTATTCGCCCGATTCAAAAAAAGCCCGGGGCCAGCAATGGCCCCGGGCTTTTTGATTCAGGTTTACACCGAACCACTGTGGGAGCGAGACCGGCTTGCCGGCGAAGGCGTCGTGTCAGTCGACATTTACTTTGACTGATAATCCGCTTTCGCGAGCAGGGAAAGAAGAAGTTATGACTCAGGACAGGAATCCGCCAAATAGTGAGCTATTTGTCGTAAATCGGATGCGGGAGATATGGCTTTCGGTAGAATCCGCGCCGCACTCGTCGGTTCGGCGTCTGCTACACCTGTTTTGTTTGAGGTCCGTGATGTCGCTGCATTTGATGACGCTGTTAACCGCCCATCCCGCCAAACTGGTCAATCTGCTGGCCTTGCTGCTGGCCTTTCCGGGCAGTTGGCTGCTGCACGCCACTCGTCGCCGCGAACAACGCGCCATGGCCACGATGGTGGCCCAGCGCCAGAGCGAGCCCAACGTAGAGCCGACTCTCGATTGGGCGACGTTGCGTATGAACCGCTTTTTCTATCGCTTCGGTTTCGCCTGCCTCGGGCTGGCATTGCTGGTGTCGTGGATCAGCACGCAGGTCTGAGCCTCCGACACACAACCTGTGGTGAGGGGGCTTGCCCCCTCACCACAAAGGCGCCCTAACCACAAAGCCCCCTCACCACACTACAGCGGCAACCCGGCTTTCACCCGGTATTGATTGCGCACCGGCGTCGCATATTGCAGCACCAGGAACGGACGATGTTCCTCGGGGCAGCCCTCCAGGCGCTTGTTCCATTCTTCTTGCGCCTTGGCCAGTTCGTCGGCCGCAAACACTTCAGCCGCTTTCGGCACCTGCAATTGCGGGTCGGCGTCTTTCCATTGGGCGTAGGCCAGGTAGTGCACCGGGAACAAGCGGTAGCCACCGAGGATTTGCTTGTCCATCTCGACCGCCAATTGCTTGGTGTCTTCGAACAGCTCGGTGATCGGCGCAGCAAAGTTCACGTGGACCCGGCCCTTGTAACCGGTGATGCCCTTGGCGATGCTCACATCGTCCTCGCCCGGCACTTTGCTGTAGCTGCCGGTGGTGGCGCGGATGAACAACTCGCGGGCCTTGGCCTGATCGCACGGGTCGTATTCATAGCTGATCGACACCGGGGTGAGGTTCAGCGACTGAATGACTTCGCCAAACGGCTCGTTCTTGCGACTCATGTGGAACATCTTGAGGATCGCCGACTCTGTGCGGTCGTCGCCGTCTTTCGCCCGGCCTTCGGCCTGGGCGATCCAGATCGATGCGCAATCATTGCGGATCGAGTGGTTGATGTAGGCCGACAGCAGCTGATACGCCGCCATCTTTTCGCGGCGACCGGTGATCGAGCGGTGCACGATGAAGCTCTTGTTCAGGCGCATCAGGTCGCTGACAAAGGGCTTTTGCAGCAAGTTGTCGCCGATCGCGATACGCGGTGTCGGCAGGCCCGCGTGGTACACGGCGTAGTTGACGAAGGCCGGGTCCATCACGATATCGCGGTGGTTGGCAATGAACAGGTAGGCGCTGCCCGACTTGAACTGCTCGACGCCGGTATAGGTGACGCCGTCTGTTGCGCGTTCGATAGTGTGGTCGACGTACATCTCGACCTTATCCTGCAACGTGGCCACCGAATGAACGCCAGCGAACTCGCGGCGCAGCCGATGAGCTATAAGTGGTTTGAGCATCCAGCCGAAAGCACCGGCAAAACGCGGGAAGCGGAAGTGGGTGAGGATATCTAGAAACGCCTTGTCGCCAAGCAACCTGTCCAGTACCGCTGGGACTTCGCTATCGTCGTAAGGTCGGATGGCATCGAATTCGCCCATCATGCTCTCTTGTTAGAAACGGCTAGGGTAAGTAAAGGTTTTGATCAAAACCGACAGGGTACGGTCTGAAAAAATAGCCAGACAAAAATAGCCCTGCAAATAGACCGGCGATTATACGCACAAGTCACCCGGGAGACCGCGATGCTGGAAACCGAGCGCTACGAATGTCCGTATTGTGGTGAGGAAGCAGAGGCCGTGCTGGATCTGTCCGGTGGCGATCAGACCTATATCGAAGATTGCCCGGTGTGTTGTCGGCCTATAACGTTTGTCCTGCAGACCGACGGTCAGGAATGGATGCTCGAAGTTCACAGTGAAAACGAATGAAAGGGGCGCTCTGATGCAGCGAATCTACGAGCCGGAAAATCTGATGGAAGGTGAGTTGCTGCAAGGCATGTTGGCCAGCGAGGGCATCGAGGCGCATTTGGTGGGGCGCCATTTGCTCGGCGGCACTGGCGAACTGCCGATCTTCGGCCTGTTGGGATTGTCGGTGGACAACGACCAGGCCGAATACGCCCGCGAGCTGATCACCGCGTACAATGCCGCGCTGCCGCTGTCCGGCGATGAACCGGAGAGCTTTTCCGGCACGCTGGTCTGTTAGGCTGGCGTTCGTTTGATCAAGAGTCGTGCTGCCCCATGTGTGGACGTTATGCCCTGTTTCGCTGGAACCCCGCCTTCGCGGCCCTGCCTGGCTTCCCCGCCGATCAGCAGGCCCAGTGGAACATTTCCCCCAACGATTCGGTATTGATGCTGCGTGCAGGCGCGGACGGACAGCGTGAACTGTCTCGCGCCCGTTGGGGCCTGACGCCACCGTGGCTGACCGATCTGTCCCGCACCCCGGCCCATGCCCGGGCTGAAACTGTTGCCGAGCAACCGATGTTTCGCCAGGCCTTTCGTGAGCGTCGTTGCCTGCTGCCTGCCAACGGTTTCTATGAATGGCGCGGCACCACGCGCAAGCGTCCGTACTGGCTGACGCCGGGCGAGGGTTCGTCGCTGTTTTTTGCTGCTATTTGGGAGGCGTACCCGGTGCAGGAACAGGTATGGCTGAGCACCGCAGTGATCACGCAGCCGGCGGCAAGTCAGCGACGGCCGTTGATTCTCGATGCGGCGGGGCAGGCGGCGTGGCTCGATCCCGAGACGCCGCTGCATACCTTGCAGGCCTTGCTCGCCAGTGAACCCGCTTTACTGCGCGAGCGGGTATTGGCGAATCTGGTGAACGATCCGAAGCTGAATGCGCCGGAGTGTCTTACCCCGGGTTAAATGGGGCCCGCACAGACTTGATAAATTTTTCCTGCTGCGCTGAGAGCTTTGCCTGAAATTTGCGTCTTAGTTTTATGTATCTGGCGTCGGTAGATTTCAACGCCTAGGATACGCGGCATGATTTCAGGGAGTTTATGTGATGAACAAGCTATTGGTTTTTGGGACGTTGAGCGCCAGTCTGCTGCTCGCCGGGTGCCAGTCGGTCAACACCACCAGCGGTGGCTCCGTAGGGGTTGAGCGCAAACAGTACATGTTCACCATGTTGCCC
>NZ_JBFULH010000244.1:0-6449 GCF_056400445.1 Pseudomonas sp. P5_B2
AGGTATTGAGTGAACTGGAAAGCCGCGAAGTGGTTTCACTGACCGATGCGGCACCGGGTCAGCGTGTCCTGCTGGAAATTGTGCCGATGCCGCCGGCCGACGGGGTTTACAAACCCGGCAGTTATTTCGGCAGTGTGAACATGATCTTCAATGCGGTGCTGCCTGGCGGCKTGAGTGATAACGGATGAACATTAAAGCAATGCCAAGTGCCCTGAGTTGTTCTGCCTGTGTCATTTTGCTGATTGGGTTGAGCATCGAACCGGCGATGAGTGCCTCCATGGATATCAAGGCCGTTTTCCGGCCTGACCCGTCGAGACCGATGGATAACCAGTTCATCAACGAAACGCCTGTTACCGGGCATTGCCAGTTGCAACCGGTTTTCTGCAAAGAGAGAGACCTGTTTTCTCTGTTGATACCGATCGACTTCGTGTCCACGGCGCCCATTGAAGCCAGGCACCCGGATCCGCGCAGAGGCGCCATGTTTCGCGTGCCAGGTCAGTGGCAAGTCCTTCGTGTCAGGAATGTTGATACTCAAGAGTATTCAGAGCTGGAAGTGCGTATTGCCTCGATTGGCGGCCGCTACCTCCTTCCCGATACTGCTGAAAACCTCGTGGGCGAGGGAGAACCCACCTCCGTTCAGCGCTGGCATACACGATTATGGGGTGACTGGACATGGCGTCCGCCCGCTCCCTGCCAGGGAACAGGAGGGATGTACACCTTACCTGCCAGCAGAACCTTTTTCTGGATAACGCCGACTGCGAATCAATGTGCCGCCAACGCCAATTACCGCATTTCGAATCTGTCCTACGACCGAATGCAGATCGGCTATGAGCTTCGTACACCGGATCCGTTGGGCATGTCTTCCGGTCTGTACACCGGCCAATGGACTTATACCGTCGGGCCGGGAATGGATTTCGACATGGGTGACATCATGCAGCCCAGCAGTTCGATGCTGACCTTGAATTTCACGCTGGACGTTCAACACACCCTCAAAATCGATGTTCCGCCGGGCGGCAATCGCGTGGAACTGGTGCCGCAGGGTGGCTGGCAATCGTGGCTGACCCAAGGGCGTAAACCGACACGCCTGTTCCGGGACCAGACCTTCCACATTTCCGCCAGTTCGCGTTTCAAAATGCAGCTCGAATGCCAATACATGCAAGACGCAAACAATTGCTCCCTGCGTGAGCCCGTCAGCGGTCATGCGGTGCCGCTGAGTGTCAGCGTGAGTCTTCCCCACGGCTTGAGTGACGCCACTGGAAAACCGGTGACTCGTCAGCCGCTCCGGCGAGACGGCAGTGGCTCGGAACTGTTTCAACCGGGTATTTATGTGGATCGAAAACCGGGAACGCTGCACTTCGAAGTGGCCCCGCAAGACGTGCAGGAAATGCTCGAGCCGGGCACTGCCCGGAGTTACTCGGGCAATGTCACGGTCATCTGGGATTCGGAAGTGGGGTAGTGCCCGTCCGACAAGACACGGTCCTGAGGCGAGATTGACACTAACGCGAGCGGATTACTGATCGGCTTTTTTCAGGGCTTCGCGGGTCAGTTGCCTGCTCAGTTCCTTCTCGTCGTAGCCGATGTCGTTGAGCAAGCGCTCGTACACGGCATCGGTCATCTCGGCGCCGGTAAACACACTGCTGTGGGGCACGGACAACTGATCGGCGAGATCCTGCAACTGCCGCCGTAACGGTGCACGTCGAAGCTCCGGCCATCGGGCCGAGCGTGCCCAGTCGCGTTGTGCATCGCGCAACTGATCGAGCAGCTCGGATGTGCCCCGGTAACGTCGGGAATTGCGGCTGTAGGCGTCGGGGTAAGACTCACGCAGGTACTTTTCCCAGAAAGGCTGCTCGATCATTTCATTGACCAAGCCATCGCCGACTTCCATTGAAATCACCGTATCGAACGCCGTATTGAGGGTCTTGACGCTCACCCCGGCCACCGGTTCATAGAGAATCGTCTCGGATTGCCAAGGCAGCCCGAGGCGCCGTGCCAGGCCGGTCTCATAGGCCAGGTACACCTCGACCTCGTCGGGATTGCCGGCTCGGCTGCCGAAATCGGCACGGGCAATGTCATCCACCCGCGCCAGGCGTGCGGCGCCTTTTGCGAGGGTGACCAGCTTGCTCTCCAGAACGGCGGCAGATGTCGACAACGCATAGGCCTCGCTCGTGAGTACCTTGATGCCCATGTTATTGAACAGTTGCGCACCGGCATCGGCGCAGGTGGTGGGCGAGGTGGCCATCTCGAACAGATCGGTGCGCAGCTCGGCGTCGAGGTCCAGGGCTTCGATCATGCGCCAGACTCGCCCACTCAGTTGTTCACGCAGTTTCCCCCCGGCGCGGTAGTCAGCCGACTGCTTCAGCTTCTCGATCAAGGTAAAGAAGCCTTTGGAGTCCGGTTCCGCCATCAAGTCGTGCCAGGCTTCTTTCCTGAACGTCCCCAGGCCGGCGACGAATTGCGTCMACCAACTGGAGTCGTCCGACATTGGCCAGTCATCGATCGCATTGTCGGCGGCAAGGTAGTAGAGCTGCTCGGGGTTCAGTCCCACGGACCTGCGGTAATCCTCATAGGCCATGCGATTCGCGTCGGAAAGCTGCTCTGCGAACAGGCGCGTGCGTGCAACGATGCGTGCGTCTTCGGAGCCCGCAATCACTACAGGTATTTCACTGAGGGGGTTTTCCATCAGGTCGAGGAAGAACCCCCTCGGACGGCGCTTTTTGAACACGCCATCGGGCCAGCGTGTGGCACCGGTGTTGCTCAAGCTGAGGATGGTCAGTTTGGGCATGCGTTCGACGTTCGGTAGTTCGCCCAGTTGCGGGTTGTCGTCGAGCCTGAGTGTTTCCAGTCGCGTCAGGTGTCGCAATTGCTCGACCGCGCCCGGGGTCAATGTGATGTGGTTGTCCGTCAGGCGCAGGGTTCGCAGGAAATGCATCTTGTCGATGCCTTCTGGCAGATGGGCCAGACGACAGTCCCTTGCACTGAGCTGCTGGAGCTGAGGAAAGTCCTCCAGCAGATTGCCGGCCCTGGGGTTGAACGTCGTGCGGTCCAGGTTGAGGGTAGTGACCTGGTCCAGGTAGGGCTGGATATCGGGCAATTGGTCCCACCACAGATCAAGATTGATGACGTTGAACTCCGCCGACAGATCCAGCGCGTAACCGCCCTCGAGGGTGGCGCTGCGCTCACCGAACACGACTGATCTTCTTTCAAAACATTGTAAAAGTCGTTCGGCAATGAAGCTTCCGCCGTTGTACCTGAAATCGATCCAGCGACGGTCTGCGTCTTCACCCGCGCCGTCATACGCCAGTCCTTCCCAGCCCTCCAGCGTTGTGCGCAGTCGCTCAAGCTCATCCTCAAGCGCTTTCATGGCTTCGAACGGATCGTCCCGGGTGTTCAAAGAGCGGGTGAAAACGCCGACCTCACGTTCATTCAGGTGGGGGTAAAGATTTTGTACCTTTTGAACCAATGTCACTGCGGGCCTGGAAAACAACGGACCACGCAGCAGGGTGACGGTTTGCGGGGGCAGGACAGGCAGGTTGGGCGGCTCGGCGAGCAGCGTGCGGCGTACGCTCGGAAGCTCGGTCTTGGCCATGATCCATTGCTTGAAAAACGCCCCTTGCCCGGACTGGTATCCCAATGCCGGACGTCTGTTCGCCGGCACCGTCTGCAATACCRACTCGAAAAAATCGTCGGCTTGGTGAAGCAGGTTATTGGCGCCGTCACGCACTTCGTATTTCAGGAATTCATCCTTGATCAACAACCGGACGGTCGAAGCGTCATCGGCGCCGACACTGCAACGCAGGGAGCCGTCAACGCTGCCGTCACGCACCTCGATACGTAGATCGGTAAAGGTGTCGCTGTGCACCCGAAGGGTATTGAGCACCAGCCTTTCGGTATCCGGCACCCACCGCGCATCCTCAAAAAAGCCCTCATAGGCATGGCTGGTGCGTGCTTCGAAGCCGGCTTCTCGGGCCAGGTTTTTGATCCGCAACGGCAAACGTTGTTGGTGCGTCATGCGTTCCCGTTCACTGCTAATGGCATTGCCCAGCAGCGTTTGTGCCGTACGGGTCGGCAGGTCCGGTACGGCGCGGCGTAGCAGTTGAACACGCGGGTCGTCCGAGGTTTGCCCAGCCTGGTAAAGCTGAACGAAGATGTCCGGTCTTAATTTTCCGGCTTCATCGGCCAGTCGATCGCGCAGGGCCTGCACCCGATCACCCTTGGCGACGTGCGGTCCAAGCAGGGCTTCAAGCTCGTCTTCGCTCAAGAACCCGACGAGGCTTTGCGGCAACTGGCCGCTCATGATGTGGGCAAGACTGGCACCGAGGATATTCTCGTGCGTTGCCTCGCCATTGCCGTACTGGCGAAAACGACCCCTCATGTCGGCGTTTTCGTAGACTTTCAGCGCCTTGTCCGCGGGCCAGCCTTCCAGCCAGGTGGCCAACGGTTCGAACCAGTAAGAGGACAGGTCGAGGGGCTGCCCGGTGCGGATGTGCGTAATCGCCTGCTCGGTTTGCTGCTGGGTCTTCAGCCGCTGCACGCTGTCTGCGAGCAAGGACGGCGGTGGCGCGTTGTCCAGGTACATCCGGCGCAGTGCCGCCTCGTCGGTGCCGCTGGCGAGGCGGGCCTGCGCAAGCTCGGCATCGCTGAAGCCGTCCACGTCATGGCCCAGGCGGCGCATCAACGTCGGGCCCTCCCATTCCTGCGGGTGTTCGGCTTCATGGGTCCAGGCCCCGAAACCATTGGTTTTCAGTTCGGGCGAATAGGCATCGGTGCGGCGAGGATGCTGGATGCGGTAGCGCCCGCTCTGCGGCTCGTGCCAGACCGCGTAGAGTTTGTCGTCCAGTGCGAGAACGCGTTGCCCTTTGTGAGAGTGCAGGCCTTGGCCATCCGGCCGGGCGTCTTCCGGCAACTTGAACTCGAGCTGTTCGTAGGGTTTGAGATCGGGGTGCCAAAGTCTCGATTGGCCGTTGGGCAGCCTTACCGGTTTCATGCCTTCGATCAACGGCGACAACCTCAGGCGAGCAAACTTGCCAAGCTCTGCTCCCGCAGCAAACGCGACCAATTGGATGATGTTCGTCGCCACCCCCACGATGTGTTCGGCGGCTTCGGCCCATAGCCCTTCGGCCATGTCTAAGATCGACTCGATCACGTCATTGGTAATTTGATAGGCGGTATAGACCATCATTAATTCGCCCAGAAACGGTACGAACGGGGTGAAGACGATCAGCGCGACGTTGAAAATGTCCGAGACGATCTTCTTGAAGTTATCCCACCAGGCCCAGCGGGCATTACTGTCGGCATCGGCGGTGGGCACGGCGATATGCCGGGCATCGTTAAGGATCTTGTTCAATTTCTGCTGATACAGCTGTGTCCACAGATCCCCCGTCATGATCTCGGTGCGAAAGTGCAATCGGGGATGGGGGACCGGTTCTTCCCGCCAGGGTGGCCGCTGGTCCAGCGGCTCTTTTTTGTGCCACTGCACCTCGGTCAGGTTCTGCTGGAGTTCGGCGAAAAACAGCCCGCGCTGTTGATGGGGGACGAACTGACTGAAGAACTGGCGATAGGTCATCCCGCTGGATGCGATCAGTTTGTTTTCCCGGAGTTGGCGGGCCAGTTCGTTCAGAAAGTCCGGGAGCGACGCGTACACCTTCAATGGGTGTTCGGGGTCTTGCGGAACATAGGCGATCACTTGTTCGACGCGCCAGGTCCGATCCAGGTCCGGGGCTATCAGGACGATGCCGGTCAGGGCGGTGTCCAGCATCGACAGTTCATGAAACCGCTGGGTCTTGCCATTGAGCTGAAGGCTTTGCCGGCCATCGAGCATCGCCAACACCACGTCACGGGTGTAAGGCCCGATATCGCCGGTCATAACCGCCAGTTGCGCCGCCACTTTGAACGCGGCTTTTTGGCTGTTGATAACTTTTCTCTTCAAGACGGTTTTGGCCACGGCATCGCCGGACAACAACACGCTTGCAAGGTGATCGGTGTATTTGGCGCCGATGTCCAAGTCGCGACACAGGGTCTGGAACTGCGCGATGGACATCTTGCGTTTGATCGGCTTGAGGTCGAACAGTCCGCGCTCATCGGGCTGGCTGATGAAATCCGAATCGGCTTCACAGGTTTCGGAGTCAGCGAAGTTGTGCAGTGCCGCGTCCAGCAGCGAGACGGTCCGGGTGACGACTCCGCGGGAGGGATCGGTGGCATACCAGGGAAGCTGCTTGGGTAGATACAGATGCAGGAAGGTTGTTCTGACGTCATCCTCGACGCCGTATTGATCCTTCAATGCGGTGCGCAATAAAGGTTCGGCAAACTCATACACATCCCGTAACTTACCGAACAGTTGATCGACCGTATTGTGCTCGGCCCAGAGTTTCAGGTTGGCGTCTTGTAACTGGCTGTGATCGAAGTTTGAAGCATGGGTTAGCCAACGCGCTGAGCCTGTTCGCGCGTTACTC
>NZ_JBFULH010000245.1:0-6441 GCF_056400445.1 Pseudomonas sp. P5_B2
ACTGTAGACCTGCCCCTGTGAGAGGGTGCTGATCCACTATCGGCGCTGATTTTGAATTCTTTTTCCCACTAAGGGAACTTTTTTATTTTTCATGGTCGTTGTGTCTTCGGCGTGATTACCGACGTTATCAGTCAGGATCGGGCACAATGCCCGGAAACTATGTGCCAACGCTCTGGACTAACCCCATGACTCACGTTGGGCTATAACCTTTGACACACATTATTTGTAGTAAGGAGCATCAGCACATGCAACTCGGGATCATTGGACTGGGCCGCATGGGCGGCAATATTGCGCGGCGCCTGATGCTCAATGGGCATACCACTGTCGTTTACGACCGCAATACCGCTTTCATCGACACCTTGACGGGCGAGGGTGCGACGGGCGTCGCCGACTTGCCGGCCCTGGTCGCTGGCTTGGCTAAACCGCGAGCGGTCTGGGTCATGCTGCCTGCTGGCGCACCGACCGAAGACACCATCGACACCCTGAGCACCTTGCTCGAAGCCGGCGATACCATCATCGACGGCGGCAATACCTTCTATAAGGACGACATCCGCCGGGCCAAAACCTTGTCGGAAAAAGGCCTGCACTACATCGACGTCGGCACCTCCGGCGGCGTTTGGGGCCTGGAACGCGGCTATTGCATGATGATCGGCGGTGATACCGAGGTGGTTAAACGCCTTGATCCGCTGTTTGATAGCCTGGCACCGGGCATGGGTGATATTCCGCGCACCAAGGACCGCAAGTCAGATGATGATCGCGCTGAGCGTGGTTACATCCATGCCGGCCCTGCAGGTTCGGGTCATTTCGTGAAGATGATTCACAACGGCATCGAATACGGAATGATGCAGGCCTTCGCCGAAGGCTTCGACATTCTCAAAACCAAAGCCAGCACCAACCTGCCGGAAGACCAGCGTTTCGACCTGAACGTCGCTGACATCGCCGAAGTCTGGCGTCGTGGCAGTGTGGTGTCGTCCTGGCTGCTCGACCTGACCGCCGACGCGCTGGCCARCGACCCGAAACTCGACGGGTTCTCCGGCTCGGTGGCTGACAGTGGTGAAGGTCGCTGGACCATCGAAGCCGCCATGGAGCAATCGGTGCCCGTACCGGTGTTGTCGAACTCGTTGTTCTCCCGCTACCGTTCGCGCGGGCAGGGCACCTTTGGCGACAAGATTCTCTCGGCCCAGCGCTTCGGCTTCGGCGGCCACGTGGAGACTTCGAAAAAATGACTCGTCTGATCCGCAATAAATCCAAGGCAGAACCCGCACCACCGACCACGCTCTTCCTGTTCGGTGCCCACGGCGACCTGGTCAAGCGCCTGCTGATGCCGGCGCTGTATAACCTGAGTCGCGACGGTTTGCTGGGGGATGGATTGCGGATCATCGGCGTTGACCACAACGCCATCACTGACGACGCCTTTGCCCGCAAGCTCGAAGATTTTATTCGAAGCGAAGTGGCGGCCAAGGTCGGCAAGGGCGATCAAGCCCTTGATCCGCAGACGTGGGCCAAACTGGCCCAAGGCATCAGCTACGTCCAGGGCGACTTCCTGGACGACAGCACTTATCAAGCGCTGGCGGCAAAAATCGCCGCCAGCGGCACCGGCAACGCGGTCTTCTACCTGGCGACCGCGCCACGTTTCTTCAGCGAAGTGGTGCGTCGGCTCGGCGCGGCGGGTTTGCTGCAAGAGACGCCGGAAGCGTTCAGAAGGGTGGTCATCGAAAAACCGTTCGGGTCCGATCTGCAAACCGCAGAAGCCTTGAATGCGTGCCTGCTCAAGGTGATGACGGAAAACCAGATCTACCGGATCGATCACTACCTGGGCAAGGAAACCGTGCAGAACATTTTGATCAGCCGGTTTTCCAACAGCCTGTTCGAAGCGTTCTGGAACAACCATTACATCGACCACGTGCAGATTACTGCCGCCGAAACCGTCGGCGTCGAAACCCGTGGCAGTTTTTATGAACACACCGGCGCCTTGCGGGACATGGTGCCCAATCACCTGTTCCAGTTATTGGCGATGGTGGCAATGGAGCCGCCGGCCGCGTTTGGCGCCGATGCGGTGCGTGGCGAAAAAGCCAAGGTCGTGGGGGCCATTCGTCCTTGGTCTACCGAAGAGGCACGGGCCAACTCGGTCCGCGGGCAATATGCAGCCGGAGAAGTCGACGGCAAGCCGTTGCCGGGGTATCGCCAGGAAAACAACGTCGCACCCGACAGCACAACCGAAACTTACGTGGCGCTCAAAGTCATGATCGACAACTGGCGCTGGGTGGGTGTGCCGTTCTACTTGCGCACCGGTAAACGCATGAGCGTGCGCGATACCGAGATCGTTATCTGCTTCAAACCGGCGCCGTATGCGCAGTTCCGTGACACCGAGGTCGATGAGTTGCAACCGACCTACCTGCGGATCCAGATCCAGCCTAACGAAGGTATGTGGTTCGACCTGTTGGCCAAGCGGCCTGGCCCGGCGTTGAAGATGGCCAATATCGAACTGGGTTTTGCCTACAAGGATTTCTTCGAAATGCAGCCGTCCACCGGCTACGAAACGCTGATCTACGATTGCCTGACTGGCGATCAGACATTGTTCCAGCGCGCCGACAACATTGAGAACGGCTGGCGCGCCGTGCAGCCGTTCCTCGATGCCTGGCAGCAGGATGCGACGGTTCAGCATTACGCGGCCGGTGAGGACGGCCCCGCCGACGCAGATGAACTGCTGGCCCGTGATGGTCGCGTCTGGCACAGCGTCGGATGAGGCGTTCGAGCGCTCGCCAGCCTATATAATTCCCTGTGGGAGCGAGCCGCCCGGAGCAGGCTCACTCCTACAGTTTTTAGTCCGCGTTACAGCCAGAAACTCACCGCATACCAGCCCAATACACCCATCACCACCGTATACGGCAACGCCATCCACACCATCTTCCCGTATGACAAGCGAATCAGCGGTGCAACCGCCGAGGTCAGCAGAAACAGGAACGCGGCCTGGCCATTGGGCGTCGCCACGCTCGGCAGGTTCGTCCCGGTATTGATCGCAATGGCCAGCGTCTCGAAGTGTTCGCGGGTCATTTGGCCGGTGACGAACGCCTGCTTCACTTCGGTGATGTAAATCGTCGTCACAAATACGTTGTCGCTGATGGCGGACAGCAAGCCGTTAGCAATAAACAGCATTCCCGGTTGCTGATTGGCCGGTAGCGTCAACACCCAATGAATCAGCGGCGTAAACAATTGCTGGTCGTGAATCACCGCCACCACTGCAAAAAATACCACCAGCAACGCGGTGAACGGCATGGCGTCCTTGAAGGCGTTGCCGATACGGTGCTCGTCAGTGATGCCGGTGAAGGCTGTGATCAGCACGATCACCATCAAACCGATCAGGCCGACTTCCGCGATGTGAAACGCCAGCCCTGCAATCAGGATCAGCGCCGCGATGCCTTGCACCAACAAGGCGGCACGTTGCCGTGAGGTTCGTTCGGCGTTGTCTTCGGCGGCATAGTTGGCCAGCACCGCGCGGACATTGTCCGGCAGCAGGGTGCCGTAACCGAACCAGCGCAGTTTCTCCAGCAGCACGCAGGTCACCAGGCCGGCGACCAGCACCGGCAGCGAAACCGGAGCCACCTTCAAAAAGAAGTCGGCGAAATGCCAACCCATCTCATGACCGATCAGCAGGTTTTGCGGCTCACCCACCAGCGTGCACACCCCGCCTAATGCCRTGCCCACGGCACCGTGCATCAACAGGCTACGCAAGAAGGCGCGGAACTGTTCGAGGTCCGCGTGGTGAAGTGCGGGCAAGTGCTGGTCATCGCTGAATTCGCTGTCCTGGCGTGGATCATTACCCGAAGCGACGCGGTGATAGACCGAATAAAACCCCATGGCTGCACTGATAATCACCGCAGTCACAGTCAGGGCATCCAGGAAGGCCGACAGGAACGCCGACAGGAAGCAGAACATCAACGCCAGCAGCGCCTTGGAGCGAACCCCCAGCAGCAAGCGCGAAAACAGAAACAGCAGCAGGTCTTTCATGAAGTAGATACCGGCCACCATGAACATCAGCAGCAGGATGACCGGGAAGTTGTGCAGCAGTTCGTCGTACAGTGCCTGTGGCGTGGTCATTTTCAGCAGCAGTGCTTCGATCAGCAGCAATCCGCCGGGCATCAACGGATAACACTTGAGCGCCATGGCCAGGGTGAAGATGAATTCCAGCACCAGCAGCCAACCGGCTGCGACCGGGCCGACCGTCCACAGCACCAGTGCGTTGAGCACCAGGAAACCGAGAATGCTCGCCTTGTACCAGCGAGGTGAGTTGCCGAGAAAGTTTTGCGCGAACGCCTGGACCATTGAACCGGACATCGGCTACTCCTTGTTTTTATAGAAGCGCGCAACTTGCCGTAACAAGATGGGAATATCAAGCGAGGGAACGCAGATTGGCTTAACCGAGATAGCGCACTACAACGGCCTTGTAGTTGCCATCCAGTGAATAACCGCCCACGACAACTTTTCCGTCAGCCTGAATAGCCACCGACGTCGCGGTGTCCAGGCTTCCGCCCAGCCGCGTGCGAACCCAGCAGGTGCCTTCGGCAAAACCGGGGTCGAGCTGTCCACCGGGTAAATAACGGGCTAACAGGAAGTCGGCTTCGGTCCCGCCATTCGTGGCGCCGACTGCCAACACACGGCCATCTGGCTGGCTTCGGGCGGCAGTCCACTGGCAACCGCCGCGGCCAATCTTCAGTAGCTGAGGCTGACCGCCGTTGCAATGAACATCGGGGCGACCATTGCTGTGCACTTTCAAGGCGAGGCAGTTCAATGGGTCGCGACTGCTGCCAAGACACTGCAAGTCGCCATTGTCCTGCTCGATGATCTGGCTGACCTGAGCGCCTTGCTCCGCAGCCCTGAACGTCATAAAACCATCCACGGCAAAGGACTCATCGAGACGGCCGTCGGGGAGGTAACGGGCCAGCAAACCTTCTTCGGGGAAATTGACCGACCCACCTACAATGATCCGACCATCGCGCTGCACCATCACGCTACTGAGCCAGGAGTTCATCAGCAAGTGCCTGACGATGACAAAACCGCGGCCGTTGAAGGAAGTGTCCAGCTCGCCCTGGCGGGTGAGGCGGATCAGCAGGCCGACATGATCGGCCAGTTCGAAATGGTGGTTGGCCAGCAACAGGATTCGGCCGTCAGCCTGCACTTGTAGGTCACAGGCTTCCGCCCCTGGAACGCCAGGGGGGAGCCAGAGATCGCGCATGCCCAGGGACAGGTTACCCGGCAGGCGTACGACACAGATCCCATTATTTGCAAAGTGTTCGACAGGGTGACCTTGCGAATCGAACAACGCCAGTGCTGGCAGCGTTTGACGAGCGTTTTCATAGTGCAGGCCGACCACCAGAATGTGCCCGTTGGCGAGAACTCGGACTTTGCCCGCCATGGCCTCGTGACCGCGCTGGAACTGCCCGATAACGCTACCGTTAACGCCAAATGCGAGATCCGCGGAGCCGTCTTCCAGCAATCGAGCGAGGCCAAAGCAGCTGCCATTTGGCATGCCGACGGTGGCCGCCACCAGCACGCGACCATTGGCATCCATCTCCACGCCGTTGGCAATGCTTGAAATACTACCGGCGAAATACACTTGGGTTTTGCCACTGGAGGCGAAACGGTGATCCAGGTCGCCAGCTATATGCCGCGATATAGGTAGGGCAAAAGCCGTCTGGTGTGGCAAGCGCATCTCCTTGCGAGCTGACCGAAACCCGGGGGGCGGGAGGGCAACTCCCTGCTAAACATTCAATCCCTGAATGAACTATTGCACAACGGTCATAAGTAACAGGCGGAGGGTCACGGTGTGCCAGAACAGTGTCTTTTCGAACCACTGACATGCCTGCCAAGTAATTCGATACGGCGAAGTTGGAGTATGACTGTGCTGTTATGTTGAAAACAGCCAACTAGCTAGAAAGCGAAGGGGCGGACTACGTTGAAGTAGTCCGCAAACCCCTTAATGCGGCATGGACCACGATTGCAGTTTATAACCCTCTTGGCTCAACTCTTCACGGGCCTGCTGCAGCAGGTGTTCCAGTTGTACCGGATCGGAATAGGCGCTGCTGGGGATTTGGGTGTGACCGATATGAGTATTGGTGCGGTCAATGACGGTGATGCAGAGCTCGCCATTGCCGTCTTGTTGAGCCCAGGCGACGCATTGGAAGGGTTGGAACGCGCGGTCGGCAATCAAAAGAGCTTCGTTGATACGGAGCGGGGCGGTCATAGGGTCTTCTCTCTGTATGCCCAATCAAGTGATGTGCCGTCGGTTGGGCTTACCGATCGGCTKGTTACTTGTACTGATGCCCCCAACAGTGGGTCAGGTCACACACAATCAAAAGAAATTTCAACTTTCTTTCATATGCTTAATGCAGGGGGCTCTTTTGAAAGCTCAATGAAAGATTCGACTCGTTAGGTAACTCACAA
>NZ_JBFULH010000246.1:0-6414 GCF_056400445.1 Pseudomonas sp. P5_B2
GCACTGCCAATGCACAGCCTTTGATGTCATCTGGAATCACAAACTCGCCACCGCGCAACAACGCACGGGCTCGGGCGCAGCGCACCAAGGCGATGGATGCACGCGGCCCGGCGCCGAGGGTCAAGCCTGGCCAAGTGCGTGTGCTGCGCGCCAGCCGAACGGCGTAATCGAGGACCTGATCATCTAGCGGCAAATCACTGGCAATACGCTGCAAGGCCAGCACGTCCTTGGCCTGCAACACGGTACGCAGCGGTTGCACGTCGAGCATGTCGGCACGGGTCGAGCGGCTGACCTGGCGGACCATGTTCAGCTCCTGCTCGGCGTCGGGGTAATCCATGCGCACCTTGAGCATGAACCGATCGAGCTCGGCTTCGGGCAGTGGATAAGTGCCTTCCTGCTCGATGGGGTTTTGCGTGGCGAGCACCATGAACGGTTGCACGATGGGCAAGGCACGGCCTTCGAGAGTGACCTGACGTTCCTGCATGGCTTCGAGCAGCGCGGCCTGGGTTTTCGCCGGGGCGCGGTTGATCTCGTCGGCCAGTAGCAAGTTGGTGAACAGTGGACCCTTGCGCAGTTTGAACTGCTCGGTGTTCAGGTCGTAGACCGCGTGCCCGGTGACGTCGCTGGGCATCAGGTCCGGCGTGAACTGGATGCGCGCGAATTCGCCGCCGAAGCAGCGGGCGAGGGCGCGCACCAGCAATGTTTTGCCCAGCCCGGGCACGCCTTCGAGCAGCACATGACCGCCGGCGATCAGCGCGGTCAGGACATCGTCGATCACGCTGTTCTGGCCGATCACGGCTTTCTGCAGTTCCCCGCGCACGGCTTGGGCCAATTGACTGGCGCGCTGGCGTTGCTGGGCGGCGTGAGTCGGCGAGCCTGGCTCGATCTGTTCACTCATAAAGCGTTCCTCAAGGTTTGCAGGTGGGCGACCTGACGGCTGAAGTGAGCGCTGGACAGCCGCTGCTTCGGTCGCGGGCTCATGGCCTGGCTAATTGCGCGTGTGGGTTGGCCGCTCAGGCGTGCGATCACCAGCCATTGCTCGGCAACGCCGAGTTGTTCAAAACCGGGATGACGGCGCCGTACGCGGCGAAGGATGTCTTGTTGCAAGGCTTGCAGCAGGTGTTGCTGACCCTTGCGGCGCAACATGAAATCGGCGCTGGCGCGCAGGTGTTCCTGTAATTGACGACGGCCTTTCGCAGCGGGCTCCTGTAGCGGGCCCCGGCGAACCCCTGCATGCCAGAAGCCAAGTCCGATCAGCGCAATCAGGGCCACCAGCGCCTGCGGGAAATAGCGCCACAGCAAGGTCAGCAAGCTGTCGTGTTCGGTGTTGAACAGCAACGTCACGCTCGTGTCCGCCGTCAGATACCAGAGCAGCCAGGCATTGTCGTATTGGTCGATGGCCGGGGTTTTCCACAGGTCGGCATCGGTGACCACGATGATCGAACCGAGCCCGTGATTGAGCTGCATCATGTGCGTGGCCTTGCCGCTATTGGCCCAGGCTTGCGCGAGGTTCTTCGGGTCTTCGAGATGGAATGCCGTGTCAAAATTCGCGTAGGCCGGTGCTTCTTCATCTTCCAGATACAGCTTGGTCAGTTTGGGATAGCGATCGTCGAGGATGTCGGGTGGCGGGTCCTTGAGGTCCTTGCTCAACGACTGGTGCAACTGCACGCGGTCGAGCAGCAGGTCGTTGCTCTGACCGGTCTTTTCATCCCACAGGGATTGGGCAACAAATAAAATACGTCCGCCGGCCTGGGTCCAGTTCAAGACCTGATCAATCTGGCGCGGGGTCATGTTGTAGCGATTTCCGAGCAGCAAAAGGCTGTGCTGATGGGGATCGAGGGTGGGCAGCACGTCGAGACCGTTGGCATGGCTGACGGTCAGGCCCTGCTTGCGCAAAAAATGTTCAGCGGCGAGGTAGGGATTGGCCTGTGCTTCAGGCGATGGACCGTGATCGATTTCTGCCGGATAGGGCGTGGCTTTCAGGTACAGATAAATACTCAGCGCACCCACCAGCAGGGCGATGAATGCGCCGATCACCTGCCACAATCGCCGGCTCAATGGGCTGCTCCCGGCCCGAACAACGCTCGCCAGCCGTCACAGAGTTCCTGTTGCAAGTGCGCCGGTGGCAGGCGATGACCATAGGCCATGTTTTGCCAGTGACTGGTCAGGGTTTTGCTAAACGCCAGTAACACCGGTTGCTGCAATTGTTCGACGCGCCGCAGAACCTCGCCTTCGGTGTCGGCGGGTTTCAGCGCCATGTGGTGGTCGTGCAGCAAGTGGCTGAGCAGGGCGCGATAGAGCAAACCGAGGGCAGCGCGTGGGTTGGTTTGCCAAAGACTTTCAGCGCTGGCGGCAATGTCCGCGGGCAGGGTTTCGCGGTTGAGATCCAGGCCAAAAGCCTGTCGCGGTAATGACCGGGTGGCTTTGCTTTTAAACGCGGGTCGACGGCTGACGAACGCTTGCAGCCAGTCACGGTAACGCCAGATCAATAACCCGATACCGCCGATCATCGCGCCCCACAGCAGCAGTTCAATCAGGGTGGTGAGGAAGCCGAAACGCTGGCTGTCGAGCAGCGCTAAAAACGCTTTCAGCCATTCAGGTGTTTTGCCGTCATCCGGGGTTTTGCTATCGGCTTTGTCTTCGCCAAACTGATAGCGGGTGACTGTTTCCTTGTTCTTGAACGGTGGCTGGTCGAGGAGGGCCTTGATGCTGTCTTTTGACGCCTGGCTGGTCAGCGGTTGATCGAGCAGACGAGGACTGTCCGGCGTGATGACCGGCTCGGCGGCCCAGACGTGTTGCGCGCCAGGCACCCACAGGATTGCCGCCAGCAACAGGGTGACGGCAGTTGAAGTGAGACGTTGGCGTAATCGGCGAAACACCAGTTCAATATCCCAGGCCTCCAGCACCGTGCGCCGATTCAGGTAAAGACTGAAGCCACAGGCGACATAGACCGGCTCCCAGACAATCAGCACCAGTACGTAAAAAGCATTGGTCAGGTGTTCCAGCCAGCGCCAGTCCTGCACGGCGGCGGTGATCAGGGTCTGCCAGCTCCAGTCGAGCTCGATCTGCTGTGGCAGGAGCAGGTAGAACAACACCATCAAACCAATCCACAGTGCGCTTTCCAGATGCACGCCGATGATCGTCAGCCATTTCGCCGCGCCGGCGTTGCGTTGCAGCAGTACCTGCAACCGCTGTTGTCGCGCCTCGCCACTCAGGCCTTCAAGTTGCACCACCGGCATGACGAAGCTGCGACTCAGGTTCAGGCGACGCCAGGTCAGGCTAGCCAGTAGTTGCGGTTTGAGCAGGCGTGGCCATTCGCGCAGCGCCTGTTTCAACGTCGGTGTTTCGCCGAACAGGCTTTTGGACAGGATGAACAACGGCAGGCGCTCGAACGCCGGTTTGAGCCACCAGAAGATGAACACGGCGAGGGACGGCGAATCCCAGAACATCGCACTGAGCAAGACGAAGATCGGCAAGGTCACGATGGCCCAACTGGTCATCAACAGACGTCGATGGCGCTGGCTCAGCAGCACGCCCAGATCCATGGCTTCCCAGGTGGTGCGGGGGCGGATCACGACCGTGGCATCACTCAGGCGCATGGCGAGCCCGTCCGGCAAACAGCAGATACATCGTGACCAACGCCCACAGCGCGGCGCCGACCAGGTATTTGGTCATCGGCGCCGGAGCGGTCGTCGACGACCAATAAGCCTCGATAAACGCCGCAATCAACAGGAACAACATGACGCCGCAGATCAGCAGCACACTCTTGCCCGCCGCCAGTCGCAATGCTTCGACGCGCGGCAGGCATCCCGGGGCGATCAGCGCCCAACCCAATTGCAGGCCGGCAGCACCGGCCAGGGCGATGCCCATCAATTCAAAAGCGCCGTGTCCGATCACGAACGACCAGAACGTTTGCCCGTAGCCGAGGTGCGTCAGGTGCCCGGCCACTGCACCGATCATCAAACCGTTGAACATCAGGAAAAATGCGCTGCCCAGACCCAATAGCAAACCGCTGGCGAAGGTCTGAAAGGCGATGCCGACGTTGTGCATGATGTAGTAACCGAACATCACCCAGTCTTCACTGGCGGCGCGTTCCGTTGTACGTCCAAAATGGCCTGCGACCGGGTCGTACATGCTCTGCAATTCGCTGACCTGCTCGGCCGGAATCAGGTTGTAGATCAGATCCGGGAACAGGTACACCAGCAGCGCGAAGCCAATCAGGCTGCCAAAAAACATCAGGCCGGCGGCGAGTACAAAGCGCCATTGCTCGCGCACCAGTCGCGGAAAACCGGCCAGGATGAAGCCCGCCACGTTGGCGCCCAGTCGACTGCGATGTCTATATAGCTGTTGATGCCCGCGCAGCACGAGCTGCTGCAAGGAGTCGATCAGAAAACTGCTGTAGCCACGCTCCTGAGCCAATGCCAAATGCTGGCAAAGGCGACGATAGTCCTGGGGGAAATCGCCGATCCGGGACGCGCCCTTGCCGTGCTCCAGCTGACCCAGCACTAGGGAGAACTGATCCCACTCGGCCGTGTGGCGCTGTTCGAAAAGACTTTGTTTCATGCCGGACCCAACAAGCCGCGTGCGATGCCATTGAGTTCGGTCACGGCACGCGGCGGGTCGACCTGCAACGGTTGCGCGAGAATCGAGGCGAGCTCAAGGGTGCGCGCCTTGGAGAGTTCATCCTGGCGTTCGGCAAAACCGAGGATGGCGCGTTGTTCGGACAGTGTCAGGTCAAATGCCGGGCGCACAGGCTGGGCGTCGGGCAGTTGCGGTCGGGTGAGCGATTGTTCGCGGTAGATCACCAGCGTGCCGGCAGCGAGGTCGCCGAGGCGTTTGAAGGTGGGATGTTGCAGGCAACTGATGGCACCGAGGAAGTAGCCGAAGGGCAGCATGTCGACAAATCGCAACAGGTTGCGCAGCAGCGAAGCAGACCAGCCGACCGGTGTGCCGTCGTCCTGCACCACGCGCAAACCCATCCACTGTTTGCCAGGTGAGCAGCCTTGATTGAGCACTTCGAACAGCACCATGTACCACCAACTCACCACGAACAGCAGGAGTGAGCCCAGCCCGGCCCCAAGCTTTCCGAGAAACGCCAGCACCATAAACAGCAGGCCGAGGATCAGCCCGCGCAACCCGAGGTCGATGGCGAAGGCCAGCGCACGCACCATCAACCCGGCAGGACGCAGAGGCAAGTCGATGCCTTCGGGCGTTTCGACTTGATACCGTGTGTCCAGTGGCGGGTACAGCATCGCTTTCCTTGGCAGTGCCGGGGTCTCGAGCATGGGCAACCTGTGTGGCCTTTTCGGGATTCGATATCTGCTCGATGCTAGCAGCCTCTCGGGGGGAAACGACATAACTATGTATTGCACGGTGAGTGGCCAGAGGTGATTGAATGACAAGATACTGGCCGGGGCGGGAGGTGAGCGCCTAGACTTCGTCGATCTTCAGTTCAGGAACAGCCCGTGACCTCGATCTTCTGGTACGACTATGAAACCACTGGCATCAACCCCCGTTGCGACCGTCCGCTGCAAGTTGCGGGGATTCGCACCGACTTCGATCTCAATGAAATAGACGAACCGGTCAATCTTTACTGCCAGCCCAGTGATGACATCCTGCCGCATCCGGCGGCCTGCGCCATCACGGGAATAACCCCAGGTCAACTGGCCGGCCAGGGCTTGAGCGAAGCCGACTTCATGACCCGGGTGCATGCCCAGTTGGCGGCGCCTGCCACGTGCGGTGCGGGTTACAATACTTTGCGTTTCGACGACGAGATGACCCGTTACAGCCTGTATCGAAACTTTTTCGATCCGTATGCACGTGAGTGGCAGGGAGGCAACAGTCGCTGGGACCTGATTGATGTGGTGCGTGCGGCGTATGCCTTGCGTCCGGATGGGCTCGTCTGGCCCACGGACGACGAGGGCCGGGTGACGCTCAAGCTCGAACGCCTGACCGCCGCCAACGGCATCGATCACGGAAACGCTCACGAGGCACTTTCGGATGTTCGCGCCACCATCGCGCTGGCGCGGCYGATTCGTGCAAAACAGCCAAAGTTGTATGACTGGCTATTCAAATTGCGCAGTAAGCAAAAGGTGATGGACCAGATTCGCCTGTTGCAACCGATGGTGCATATTTCCGGGCGCTTTTCGGCGGCCCGCAGCTTTGTCGGTGTAGTGCTGCCACTGGCCTGGCACCCGCGTAACAAGAACGCATTGATTGTCTGTGACCTGCACCTGGATCCCCAGGGGTTGCTGGATCTGGATGCCGAGACCTTGCGCCAGCGGCTGTACACCCGTCGCGATGACCTGGCCGAAGGCGAACTGCCCGTACCGCTTAAACTTATTCACATCAACAAGTGCCCGGTGGTCGCACCGTTGTCGGTTCTTCGCCTCGAGGACCAGCAACGCCTGGGGC
>NZ_JBFULH010000247.1:0-6383 GCF_056400445.1 Pseudomonas sp. P5_B2
GACTTCGATCACGCGATCGCTGGCTGGATCATCGAGAGCGCCGGTTTGTCCGCCAACCTCGATCCCGGCGCGCAGCGTCAACTGCTGCAAACGGCCTGTGCTGCCAAAGAAGCGCTGACCAATGCCTCGTCGGTCGAAGTGGCTCATGGCGACTGGAAAGCCGAGTTGACCCGCGAAGCATTCGACGCGTTGATCGAGCCGATGGTCGCTCGCAGCCTGAAAGCCTGCCGCCGCGCAGTACGCGATTCCGGTGTTGAGCTGGACGAAGTGCATGCGGTAGTCATGGTTGGCGGCTCGACTCGCGTACCTCGCGTTCGCGAAGCTGTCGCTGAAGCCTTTGGTCGTCAGCCCCTGACTGAAATCGATCCGGATCAAGTGGTGGCCATCGGTGCTGCGATCCAGGCCGATACGCTGGCTGGCAACAAGCGCGATGGCGATGAACTGCTGTTGCTCGACGTGATTCCGTTGTCCCTGGGGCTGGAAACCATGGGCGGTCTGATGGAGAAGGTGATTCCGCGCAACACCACCATCCCCGTCGCTCGTGCTCAGGACTTCACCACCTACAAAGATGGCCAGTCGGCCATGGCGATCCACGTGTTGCAGGGCGAACGCGAGCTGATCAGCGACTGCCGTTCCCTTGCGCGCTTTGAATTGCGCGGCATTCCGGCGATGGTGGCCGGTGCGGCGAAGATACGTGTGACCTTCCAGGTCGATGCCGACGGTCTGCTCAGCGTTTCGGCCCGCGAGTTGGGTTCGGGCGTTGAGGCGAGCATTCAGGTCAAGCCGTCCTACGGCCTGACCGACGGCGAAATCGCCAAGATGCTCAAGGATTCGTTCCAGCACGCCAACGACGACAAGGTCGCCCGTGTGCTGCGTGAGCAGCAGGTCGATGCACAGCGCCTGATCGAAGCGGTACAGGCTGCCCTGGAGGCTGATGGTGAGCGCTTGCTCGACGCCGAAGAGCGGCTGGTCATCGAATTGCAGATGCAGGAATTGACTGAACTGATGAAAGGTACTGATGGTTACGCCATCGAGCTGCAGACCAAGCGTCTGTCGCAAGTGACCGACGCCTTTGCTGCCCGCCGCCTGGACTCGACGGTGAAAGCCGCGTTGGCGGGGCGCAACCTGAATGAGATTGAGGAATAACGATGCCGCAGGTCATTTTTCTGCCACACGAGAAGTTTTGCCCGGAAGGCATGGTTGTGGAGGCTGAGACCGGTACGTCCATCCTCGAACTGGCGCATGAGCACCATATCGAGATGGAAAGTGCCTGTGGCGGCGTCTGCGCTTGCACCACCTGTCACTGCCTGATTCGTGAAGGCTTTGACTCGCTGGAAGAGGCTGACGAGCTGGAAGAAGACTATCTTGATAAGGCTTGGGGGCTGGAAGCTCAATCCCGCCTGGCCTGTCAGGCCAAAGTCGGGACTGAAGACCTGACCGTTGAAATTCCGAAATATTCGCTCAACCATGCGGCTGAAGCGCCGCACTGATTCAAGGAAGCGACATGAGTCTGAAATGGGTTGATGTGCTGGAAATCGCGATCCAGCTGGCTGAGTCCAGGCCGGAAGTGGATCCGCGTTACGTGAACTTCGTCGATCTGCACCAATGGGTGCTGGCATTGCCGGAGTTCAGTGATGATCCGACCCGCGGTGGCGAGAAGGTGCTTGAAGCCATTCAGGCCGCCTGGATCGAAGAAGCAGACTGAGTCTGCGCCGTACGCAGTTAGGCAATACCCGAGAACCCGCGTATAATTCGCGGGTTTAATTTTTCGCAAATTACCGTTTCTGGAGTTACATCATGGCTGTTCAACGTACTTTCTCCATCATCAAGCCTGACGCCGTTGCAAAAGGCGTTGCTGATCAGATCGTTGCCCGTTTTGAAACCGCAGGCCTGAAAGTTGTTGCTTCGCAACAGAAGCAACTGACCAAAGAAGAAGCTGAAGGCTTCTACGCTGAGCACAGCGCCCGTGGTTTCTTCGGTGATCTGGTTGCATTCATGATTTCCGGTCCAGTTGTTGTTCAGGTTCTGGAAGGTGAAGACGCTATCGCCAAGAATCGCGAGCTGATGGGCGCCACCAACCCTAAAGAAGCTGCTGCTGGCACCATCCGTGCTGACTTCGCTGAATCCATCGACGCCAACGCTGTACACGGTTCCGATTCGGAAGCTGCCGCTGCACGTGAAATCGCTTTCTTTTTCCCTGCTGTAGAGGCAGTCGCTCAGTAAGCCACGGCTTAAGAGTGAAGGTGAATCCATGACTACATCGACTGTAAAAACCAACCTGCTGGGTCTGACTCAACAGGAAATGGAAAAATTCTTCGACTCAATCGGGGAGAAGCGTTTCCGTGCCGGTCAGGTAATGAAATGGATTCACCACCTTGGCGTCGATGATTTCGACGCCATGACGAACGTCAGCAAAGCCTTGCGCGACAAGCTCAAGGTGATTGCTGAAGTTCGCGGTCCTGAAGTGGTCAGCGAGGACATTTCCACCGACGGCACCCGTAAGTGGGTGGTGCGCGTGGCGTCCGGCAGCTGCGTCGAGACCGTGTACATTCCCCAGGGCAAACGCGGCACTCTGTGCGTTTCGTCCCAGGCAGGCTGTGCCCTGGATTGCAGTTTCTGCTCCACCGGCAAGCAAGGTTTCAACAGCAACCTCACCGCCGCCGAAGTCATCGGTCAGGTGTGGATTGCCAATAAATCGTTCGGCAGCATCCCGGCGACCGCCGACCGTGCCATCACCAACGTGGTGATGATGGGCATGGGCGAGCCGCTGCTGAACTTCGACAACGTCGTTGCGGCCATGCATCTGATGATGGACGACCTGGGCTACGGCATTTCCAAGCGCCGTGTGACGCTGTCGACCTCCGGCGTGGTGCCGATGATCGATGAGCTGTCCAAGCACATCGACGTTTCGCTGGCGTTGTCCCTGCACGCACCGAATGACGCATTGCGAAACCAATTGGTGCCAATCAACAAGAAGTATCCGCTTAAGATGCTGCTTGAGTCGTGCCAGCGCTACATGTCGTCCTTGGGCGAAAAGCGCGTGCTCACTATTGAGTACACTTTGCTCAAGGACATCAACGACAAGGTTGAACATGCCGTTGAGATGATCGAGTTGCTCAAGAACATCCCGTGCAAGATCAACCTGATTCCGTTCAACCCGTTCCCGCATTCCGGTTACGAGCGCCCGAGCAACAACGCGATTCGCCGGTTTCAGGATCAGCTTCACCATGCAGGCTTCAATGTCACCGTACGCACCACCCGCGGTGAAGACATCGATGCCGCGTGTGGCCAATTGGTAGGGCAGGTGCTGGATCGCACCCGTCGCAGCGAACGTTATATCGCCGTGCGCGAGTTGAGCGCCGAAAACGATATGGCACAAAACGCCGCGAAATAAATTCAAGAGAGGATCTCTATGTCCCTGCGCTTTGCGCTGCTTTTGCTGTTGGCCAGCCTGTGTGCTGGTTGTGTCCTGTCGGGCGATTTCAATCCGATGAAGACCAGCAAGGGCCGTGATGAGGCGCGTGTTGCCTACGTGCAACTGGGCTTGGGCTACTTGCAACAAGGCATGACCGAACGCGCTAAAGTCCCGCTGAAAAAAGCGTTGGAGCTGGATGACTCGGACCCGGATGCCAATGCGGCATTAGGGTTGGTGTTTCAGGCTGAAATGGAGCCTGAACTGGCAGACCAGCATTTTCGCAAGGCGCTGTCCTCCCGCCCCAACGAAGCGCGAATCCTGAACAACTACGGCAGTTTTCTGTTCGAGGAAAAACGTTACAAAGAGGCGTACGAGCGCTTTGAACAGGCCGCCGCCGATACGCTGTATCCTGAGCGTTCGCGAGTATTCGAGAACCTGGGCATGACCGCATCAAAGCTGGGTGAGCGTGATCTCGCGCAGCAGCAACTGGAAAAAGCCCTGCGTTTGAATCGCCAACAGCCACGCGCATTACTCGAAATGGCTGAGTTGTCCTTCGAAGACAGGCATTATGTGCCCGCGCGTGACTATTACGATCGTTTTAGCCTGCTGGCGGAGCAAAATGCACGTAGTCTATTGCTCGGCGTTCGGCTGGCAACAGTGTTCGATGATCGCAACAAGGCTGCCAGTGCGGGCCTGCAACTAAAACGACTCTATCCCGGTACCCCGGAATATCAGCAATACCTGTCGGAGCAATGATGAAAGCGGCGCATCCCGAAGTTGTAGCAGCGAATCGCGTTAACCCCGGTGAGACTTTGCGCCAGGTCCGCGAAAGCAATGGCTGGTCGCTGGCCGAAGTGGCCCTCAAGCTCAACCTCACTGTCACCTCCTTGAGCAATCTGGAAGCCGGCGCCTTCGACAAGCTGCCTGGGCATACCTTTGCTCGCGGTTATATCCGTGCGTACGCCAAATTGCTGGGCATGGACCAGACTGTTCTTGTCCAGCAGTTCGACCAATCGACGGGCACCGATTCCCACGGCAGCAACGTGCACAGCCTGGGTCGTATCGAAGAGCCGGTGCGGGTTTCCCATACCATTTTGCGTATTGTCAGCCTGTTGTTGCTGGTCGCGGTCATTGGTGGCGGATTTATCTGGTGGCAGGATCAAACGTCGCTGCGCACCAAGGATTTGATCAGTCTGACTCCGGAACACGTTGAAGTGGAAGGCGCTGACGGCACCACCCAGATCCATCCGCTGGATGAGCCGGAAGACCAGGCCGTCGCGCAAGATCAGGCTGAAAGCGCTACCCCGCTGGCGTTGCCGCTAGCCGAAACCTCCTCCGAGGCGCCGGCCGAATCTGCAGCAACTGCGCCTGTTGTCGCACCGACAGCCCCGACGCCAGTTGCCCCGACACACAACGTTGCTCCAGTTGTTGCAGCACCGGCCACTCCGGTTGTACCGGTAGTGACTGCTCCGGTTGCTACGACTGCTCCTGCTCCAGTTAACACAGCGCCAGTGGCCGGCCAAGGCCAGGTTCAGCTGAAGTTCACCGCCGACTGCTGGACGCAAGTGACCGATGGCGCCGGCAAGGTGCTATTGAGTGGCCTCAAGCGTAAAGGCGATAGCGTTTCCGTCAGCGGCAAACCGCCGTTCACCGTGCGTCTGGGCTTCGCCCGTGGCGCACAAATCAGCTACAACGGTCAGGCGGTTGATGTCGCTCCGTTCACCAGTGGCGAGACTGCTCGCCTGAAGTTGGGTCAATAAGTCATGCACGGCGAATCTCCAATCAAACGTCGCGAATCCCGCAAGATCTGGGTCGGTAACGTGCCTGTGGGCGGCGATGCGCCTATCGCTGTGCAGAGCATGACCAACAGCGACACCAATGACGTTGCTGCCACCGTGGCTCAGATCAATCGCCTGGAAGCCGCTGGCGTCGATATCGTGCGCATTTCCGTGCCGGATATGGATGCCGCCGAAGCCTTCGGCAAGATCAAGCAACTGGTCAAAGTGCCCTTGGTGGCTGACATCCACTTCGACTACCGGATCGCATTGCGCGTAGCCGAGTTGGGTGTTGACTGCCTGCGGATCAACCCGGGCAATATCGGTCGCGAAGACCGTGTACGTGCAGTGGTCGATGCCGCCCGTGACCGCGGGATTCCGATCCGCATCGGCGTCAACGCCGGTTCTCTGGAAAAAGATCTGCAAAAGAAGTACGGCGAGCCCACACCGGCTGCGCTGGTTGAGTCTGCGCTACGTCACGTCGAGCACCTCGAACGCCTGAATTTCCAGGACTTCAAGGTCAGCGTGAAGGCCTCCGATGTGTTCATGGCCGTCGAAGCCTACCGCCTGCTGGCCAAGGAAATTGTCCAGCCACTGCACCTGGGTATCACCGAAGCGGGTGGTTTGCGTTCAGGCACAGTGAAATCCGCCGTGGGCCTCGGTATGCTGCTCGCCGAAGGGATTGGCGATACTATTCGCATCTCGTTGGCGGCTGACCCGGTCGAGGAAGTGAAAGTCGGCTACGACATTCTCAAATCCCTGCATCTGCGTTCCCGTGGCATCAACTTCATCGCCTGCCCGAGTTGCTCGCGGCAGAACTTCGATGTGGTCAAGACCATGAACGAGCTGGAAGGGCGTCTCGAAGACCTGCTGGTGCCGCTGGATGTCGCGGTCATCGGATGCGTGGTCAACGGGCCGGGTGAAGCCAAGGAAGCCCATATCGGCTTGACCGGCGGCACGCCAAACCTGATTTACATCGACGGCAAGCCGTCGCAGAAACTGACGAATGACAATCTGGTGGATGAGCTTGAACGCTTGATCCGCCAGAAAGCGGCCGAAAAGGTCAAAGCTGACGCTGCCGTTATTGCGCGTGGCTGAGCCGGACTGAAGAGCCGAACGAATTTAAGGATTTATTGTGAGCAAGTCTTTGCAAGCCATTCGTGGCATGAACGATATCCTGCCCGAACAGACTC
>NZ_JBFULH010000248.1:0-6263 GCF_056400445.1 Pseudomonas sp. P5_B2
GTAATGGAGCGCCGGCTGACCGCCTCTTCGACAGCCTTTTTGATGTGATCACGGTACCGCCGCAGAAACCGCTGACGGTTCACCGTGCTCTTGTTCTTGCCATTGAGACGTCGGTCGATCACATAGCTCATAGGCCMCTCCGGGGAGCTTCAAGTCGTAAGCTTCAAGCTGCAAGCGAAAGCGCCGTCAGTTCCCGGAATTGGGACTTTACCCGCTTTTCTCTTGCAGCTTGTAGCTAGAAGCTTGCAGCTGCTTCACTGCGACTTCCGGACCCGTAGGTACCATTCGGAAAGAAGCCGTACCTGTTTGTCGGTGTAACCGCGCTCCACCATCCGTGTGACGAAGTCGTTGTGCTTCTGCTGGTCCTCTTTGCTGGCCTTGGCGTTGAAACTGATGACCGGCAGCAGGTCTTCGGTGTTGGAGAACATTTTCTTCTCGATGACCACCCGCAGTTTTTCGTAGCTGAGCCAGGTCGGATTCTTGCCGTTGTTGTTGGCGCGGGCGCGCAATACGAAGTTGACGATTTCGTTGCGGAAATCCTTCGGATTGCTGATGCCGGCCGGTTTTTCGATTTTCTCCAGTTCTTCGTTCAGGGCGACGCGGTTGAGGATTTCGCCGGTTTCAGGGTCGCGGTATTCCTGGTCCTGGATCCAGAAGTCGGCGTACAGGACGTAGCGATCGAAGATGTTCTGGCCGTACTCGCTGTACGACTCGAGGTAAGCGGTCTGGATCTCCTTGCCGATGAACTCGATGTAGCGCGGTGCCAGGTACTCCTTGAGGAATCGCAGGTAGCGTTCGCGGGTTTCGGCCTGGAACTGTTCCTGTTCGATCTGTTGTTCCAGCACGTACAGCAAGTGCACCGGGTTGGCGGCGATTTCGTGCGGGTCGAAGTTGAACACCTTCGACAGAATCTTGAACGCGAAGCGGGTAGACAGGCCGTTCATGCCCTCATCGACACCGGCGTTGTCGCGGTATTCCTGAATCGACTTGGCCTTCGGATCGGTGTCCTTGAGGTTTTCACCGTCGTACACGCGCATCTTGGAATAGATGTTCGAGTTTTCCGGCTCCTTGAGGCGTGAGAGCACGGTGAACTGGGCAAGCATCTTCAAGGTGTCGGGCGCGCAATGGGCCTTGGCCAGAGAACTGTTGAACAGCAGTTTGTCGTAAATCTTCACTTCGTCGCTGACCCGCAGGCAATACGGCACTTTGACGATGTAGATCCGGTCGATGAATGCTTYGTTGTTCTTGTTGTTGCGGAAGGTGTGCCACTCCGACTCGTTGGAGTGGGCCAGCAGGATCCCGGTAAACGGAATCGCGCCAAGGCCTTCGGTACTGTTGTAGTTGCCTTCCTGGGTGGCCGTCAGCAATGGGTGCAGCACCTTGATCGGCGCCTTGAACATTTCGACGAATTCCATCAGGCCTTGGTTGGCCCGGCACAGTGCGCCCGAGTAGCTATAAGCGTCGGCGTCGTTCTGTGGGTATTCTTCCAGTTTGCGGATATCGACCTTGCCCACGAGGGCCGAGATGTCCTGGTTGTTCTCGTCTCCCGGCTCGGTTTTGGCCACGGCGATCTGATTGAGGATCGACGGATAGAGTTTCACCACCCGGAACTGGCTGATGTCACCACCGAATTCGGCCAGGCGCTTGGTGGCCCATGGCGACATGATGGTGTTGAGATAGCGCCGTTGGATACCGAAGTCTTCTTCGAGGATCGCGCCATCTTCGGTGGCGTTGAACAGGCCCAGTGGCGACTCGAATACCGGAGAGCCCTTGATCGCGTAGAAGGGCACTTTTTCGATCAGCTGTTTCAGTTTCTCGGCCAGTGATGACTTACCGCCACCGACGGGGCCGAGCAGATAGAGGATCTGTTTCTTCTCTTCCAGGCCCTGAGCGGCATGGCGGAAATACGACACGATCTGGTCGATGCATTCTTCCATCCCGTGGAAGTCTTCAAAGGCCGGATAGCGGCGGATCACTTTGTTGGAAAAGATTCGCGACAGTCTCGAGTTGGTCGAGGTGTCGAGCAGCTCCGGTTCTCCGATGGCCAGCAATAGTCGCTCGGCGGCGGAGGCGTAGGCACTGCGGTCCTGTTTGCACAGCTCAAGATACTCTTGCAGCGAGAGTTCTTCCTGGCGTGTGGACTCGAATCGTTGTTGGAAGTGGCTAAAGATACTCATGACGTCACCTCGCTCGATACGTGGAGCCGACGCCGGATCACTCAGTCGATGCTGGCAGCAACCGAACAGGCAGTCGCTGTTTACCCCCCAGAAATCTCACGGAGCTAACCACTCCGAAAGCTACTCCCGATGACCCGCGCGCCGGTGTACCGGCTCTCCCCTGTTTTGGATGGCCTGCGCTTAAGGATAGTTGGGAATTCAGGAGGTAAAGGCGAGATACGTAATTAGTTGTGGCAGACCGTTCGTCTGCCACCGCGCGAGCCCGCGGGGGGCGGGGCTTGCACGTTACAAAAAAATTTATTCTGAGGTGCCTTGCGCTGTTTCCGCAGGATAAGTCGTGCGCCACAGCTCAAAACCGCCATCCATGCTGTAGACGTCGGAGAAACCCTGGCTGATCAGGTACGCTGCGGCACCCTGGCTGGAATTGCCGTGGTAGCAAACCACTACAGTCGGCGCGTCCAGATCTGCGCCCTGAATAAAGGCATGCAGGGAATGGTTGTCCAGATGCTTCGAGCCGCTGATGTGCAGCGCGGCGAAGGTGGCAGGATCACGGACATCGACCACCACTGCGCCTTGTTCGCGCAGGGCCTGGGCCTGCTCCGGGGGGATACGTTTGAATTCGCTCATGGCGGGCTCCTGTGGCTCGGCTGGTAGCGCAGCCTAGCGCGGGGCGCTGGCTGGTGATTGTTCGGTAATGGTTGGGGCGGCGGGTTCGCTGTGGCCCTTATCGTTGCATTGGCAATGCAGCCGCTCAAAGGTGTCGACATTCATCAGGGTCATCGCTCCGCCCCAGACACAACCGGAGTCGAGCGCGAAGATTCCCGGTTCGTCACATTGGCCTTCGAGTGCCGCCCAATGGCCAAAAATGATCTTCAGGCCCTTGGTCTTGCGCTCCTTGTACGTGAACCAGGGCTTATAGCCCGGTAGTGCTGTGCCAACGCCTTCCTTGCTCTTGAGGTCGAGTTTGCCCTCACTGGTGCAAAAGCGCATTCGGGTGAAATAGTTGGTGATGACGCGCAGGCGGGTCACGCCCTTGAGGTCGCTGTCCCATTTTGCCGGGTCGTTGCCGTACATGCCGTCGAGGTACGGGGCGATACGGTTGTCGTCGCGCAAGGCTTCTTCAACTTCGGCTGCGCACTTCAAGGCTTTGCGCAATGACCATTGCGGTGGAATGCCAGCATGAACCAGAGCGATGTCGCGCTGTTCGTCGTAGTGCATGAGCTTTTGCTGGCGCAACCACTCCAGCAGCTGCGCACAATCGGGTGCTTCGAGAATCTCGCGCAGGGTATCGTTTTTTTTCAGGCGTTCGATGTTACGCCCGGCGGCCAGCAAGTGCAGGTCGTGGTTGCCCAGTACGCACACCAGCGATTCACGAATGCCATAAAGGAAGCGCAAGGTTGCCAGCGACTGCGGACCACGGTTGACCAGGTCGCCCACCAGCCAGAGGCGATCCTTGGCCGGGTCGAAAGCGACTTGCTTGAGCAGGCACTGCAATGGCTCGAGGCAGCCTTGCAAGTCGCCAACGGCGTACGTTGCCATTAGTGCAAGGCTCCGGGCACCGCCAGGCGGAATGGAGCAATGACGGCGTCGAAATGCTTGCCGTCATCGGCAATCATCTCGTAGGTGCCTTGCATGGTGCCAACTTTGGAGGTCATGACCGTGCCGCTGCTATAGGTGTGGCTCTCGCCCACCTCGATCAACGGCTGCTGGCCAACCACGCCGGCGCCGCGAACCTCCTCGACATGCCCATCACCGTCGGTGATCACCCAGTGCCGCGACAACAGTTTGGCCGGTAGCTCGCCATTGTTATGCACGGTGATGGTGTAAGCAAAGGCAAAGCGACTGTGCTCGGGCTGCGATTGTTCTGCCAGATAGCGGGTGACGACGCTGACGTCGACCTGATAACGAGGATCGGACATGCAAGAGGCCTTAAAAACGAAGCGGGACGCGGGGCTTAACTGATGGAGATCAGTCTAGGCCAAGTACCGGATAGTAAACCAGACATCGCGTCTGGCGTCCTACCCGATAACGCTTGTCACCTGTCAGTCGGTGGCAGGCGGGTTCAGGGCTTGCTCGCTGAGCTTGTCGGCCAGGCGCACGAAGGCGGCCAGGTCGAGTTGTTCGGGACGCAGGCTGCCATCGACGCCGGCGGCCTCGATTTCGGCATTGCTCAGCAGCAGCTTTAGGGTGTTGCGCAGCGTTTTGCGGCGCTGGTTGAAGGCTTCGCGAACGACGCGCTCCAGCAATTTATGGTCTTTGGCCGGGTGTGGCAGTACCGCGTGGGGCACCAGGCGCACGATGGCCGAATCTACCTTTGGTGGCGGATTGAACGCGCCCGGGCCGACGTTGAACAGATGCTCGACCCGGCAGTGGTACTGAACCATGATCGACAGACGGCCCCAGTCACCACCACCCGGGCCGGCCGCCATGCGCTCGACCACTTCTTTTTGCAGCATGAAGTGCATGTCGCGGATCAGGCTGGCGTTATGCAACAGGTGAAAAATCAGTGGCGTGGAGATGTTGTATGGCAGGTTGCCTACAACACGCAGGCTGCCCGGCGCGGCGTTCAGGCTGGTGAAGTCGAACTTCAGCGCATCGCCCTGATGCAGGCTGAAGTTGCTCCTGCCGGCGAACATCTGATTGAGGATCGGTACCAGGTCCTTGTCCAGCTCCACCACGTCCAGCTGGGCACCACTGTTGAGCAGGCCTTGAGTGAGGGCTCCCTGGCCTGGGCCGATTTCCAGTACGCGTTCTTCGGCTTTGGCGTGGATAGAGCGCAAGATGCGGTCGATAACGCCGGCATCGTGCAGGAAGTTCTGGCCAAAGCGTTTGCGCGCCTTGTGTTGGTAATGCTCGGTCATAAACGGGTCTCGGCCATCTGGTAGGCGGTTTCCAGGGCGACTTGCAGGCTGCCGGTGTCGATATTACCGCTGCCGGCCAGATCCAGGGCGGTGCCATGGTCGACCGAAGTGCGGATGATCGGCAAGCCGAGGGTCACGTTGACTGCCGCACCGAAGCCTTTGTACTTCAGCACGGGCAAGCCCTGGTCGTGGTACATCGCCAGCACTGCGTMGCAGTGCTCCAGATATTTGGGGGTAAACAGAGTGTCGGCGGGCAGGGGGCCGCGAAGGTCCATGCCTTCACCGCGCAGGCGCTCTAATGTAGGTTCGATAATGTCAATTTCTTCATGGCCCAGGTGCCCACCTTCACCGGCATGCGGGTTAAGCCCGCAGACCAGGATGCGTGGCTGGGCGATGCCGAATTTTTCTTGCAGGTCGGTGTGCAGGATTCGCGTGACCCGCTCCAGGCGCTCCGGCGTGATTGCATCGGCAATCTCGCGCAGCGGCAGGTGAGTGGTGACCAGCGCCACGCGCAATCCACGCGTGGCCAGCATCATCACCACCTGTGCGGTATGGGTAAGGTCAGCGAGAAATTCGGTGTGCCCGGAGAAGGCAATGCCAGAATCGTTGATGACACCCTTGTGCACGGGGGCGGTGATCATGCCGGCGAAATGCCCGTCCAGGCAACCTTGGCCCGCACGGGTCAGGGTTTCCAGGACAAAAGCGGCATTGGCCTTTTCCAGTTGTCCAGCGGTGACCGGCGCATTCAGCTGCGTATCCCAGACATACAAGCTGTCAGCAGGAGCAGGAACATCCGGCCAACTGTCCGGTGTTACCGGCAACAGATTGACAACCACACCCAGCTGCGCGGCCCGCTCAAGGAGCAGGTCGGCGCTGGTAATGGCAATCAGGGGGTGTGGCTGGGCTTGCGAGGCGAGCAGCAGGCACAGGTCTGGACCTATGCCGGCCGGTTCGCCGGGTGTCAGCGCGAAACGCTTCGGTTTCACTGCGCTGCCTGGCTTGCACCAGGGAGTTTGATCTCTACGTACGCTTCGTCACGGATCTGACGTAGCCAGGTTTGCAGCTCTTCGTCGTATTTGCGGTTACGCAGTACGGTCATTGCCTGTTGCTCGCGAGCCTGGGCGGTGCTGTCGGTGGCGCGACGGCCAAGCACCTCCAGAACGTGCCAGCCGTATTGGGTCTGGAACGGCTTGGACAGCTTGCCCTGCGGGGTGCTGGCCATCAC
>NZ_JBFULH010000249.1:0-6248 GCF_056400445.1 Pseudomonas sp. P5_B2
TGCCTTAACACATCAAAGATTGCACCTGCGGGGCAGGTGCAATCATTTACCCTGCTTGAGCGCCAAGTAAATGCCAGGATTTTTCCTACGTATAGGCTCGATTGCGCCTGACATGAAACTCGGTCAGATCCTATCTCCAAACAGTAAATCGCTGAGTAAACTCCGACAGCTCGAAGCTTATTAAAGTAAAAACTGCACTGACCAAGGATGAACAAGCACATGTCTTTAATATCGAAAACGCTGGAAGAGATGATTAATGAAATTTACCAGGACGGTAGGGTTTCAGTCGTTGAATACAAAAAACTGCGTGATGACGCCGACCGCCGTATGGACGCAGTCGTCCGCGAGTTCGGACTGCACAACAATCTGACCGCCCTTCAAAAAGCGATGGATGTAGTGATGCAATTAACGCAAACCGCCATCATTGATGCCAAAAAAGCCAAACTGACTGATACCGGAGAGGCCATCGTCAAGGATGCAGTATTTGCACAAGTCGAGTACTTGCGTGCTGGTACTCATCTGGCGTTGAAATTGTTGTAACGCTTCACTGGTTTCGAAGAAACACCCAACGCCGACGCTCAGCTGTTATTTCACTGGCGTCGGCGCAGTCCTGTGTTGAGAACCTTTACAACTTCTCGACCGGACGCAAACGGTATTGCGGCGGCAACTGCTCAAACCCACTGATCGTCGCGTTCAGGCTTTTCCAGCGCCCGTCCTTGATGCCGTAAATGCAGCCATGGATCGATAGTTTCTGCCCTCGATGCCAAGCGTTTTGCACAATGCTGGTATGCCCGACGTTCGCCACTTGCTGGATCACGTTCAGTTCGCAGAGACGGTCGACCTGCTCTTCTTCAGTCGGCAACTTGGCCAGTTCTTCGCGTTTCTCATAATAAAGATCGCGAATCGAGCGCAGCCAACCGTCGATCAGGCCCAGCTGGCGATCCTGCATCGAGGCGCGCACACCGCCACAGCCGTAGTGACCGGTCACCAGGATGTGTTTGACCTTGAGCACGTCCACGGCGTACTGAATCACCGACAGGCAGTTGAGATCAGTGTGCAACACCACGTTGGCCACGTTGCGATGGACGAACAGGTCGCCGGGCAGCATGCCGACGATCTCGTTGGCCGGCACGCGGGCGTCGGAGCAACCAATCCACAAGTATTCCGGCGTCTGTTGGCGGGCCAGCTTGGAGAAGAAGTCCGGATCTTCCTGCTTGATCGCTTCCGCCCAGCGTTCGTTGTTATCAATCAGATCTTGTAATTCGTTCATGCTGTAAAGCCTCAAGAATGATGCGCTGGTTTGACAGACAACCGCCCGTCGAGGTCACGCGCTTGATGCAAGTAGGGCCGGTGGAATTCTCAGAAGCCAAGTGGGTCAACCCTAGTAAGACCCACAGTATGAGGAATTGCCATGACTGATTCACGACGTCCGTTCGATGCGGCGCAACCCGAGCCGATTGACGACAACGAAGACCGCATGGGCTCAGTGCGGGAGCTGGACTTCGGCGAGGAAGAACCCAGCGGCAAAATCGGTGACGAGCTGCCGGAATCCGAGCGCGAGCGGCTGATGCCCAATGAGCGCGTGCGTGAAGCGGGCATGACAGGCGCCTCGACTGATGATCACGAATCAACCGACGATGACATGAGCCCGGAAACCTTAATCCACGAGGATGGTGCGCGGGATGCTCATGAAGCGGGTGACGGTGATCAGGCGGATTGGGATTTGAGCATTGTCGATGAAGATGACATTGGCGGGGGTAATGGGCTGGATGAGGCGGAGATGGCGAATCGGGATCCGATGGACGGGAATCGGTGATTTGTAGTGCCTGACAGGATGCCTTCGCGAGCAGGCTMGCTCCCACATTTGATCTGTGTCGGTCACAGAATTTGTGTGCCAAAAAGATCTAATGTGGGAGCTAGCCTGCTCGCGAAGCTTTTAAATCAGGTCAGTCGACCAGGGTGCAGGCCATGACCACGGCATCTTCGCGCCCACCTACCGCCGGATAATAATCCCGGCGCCGGCCAATCTCGTTAAACCCGTACCGCTCATACAGCCGAAATGCCGAGCGATTACTGTCACGTACTTCGAGAAAACACTCCCGCGCCTCAGCCTTGTAGGCAATCGACATCAAGTGCTCCAGCAGCGTCAAGCCCAGGCCACGGCCCTGATTCTCCGGCTTCACGGTGATGTTCAGCAAATGCGCCTCATCCAGAATGATCTGCACCACTCCATGGCCAACCTGCTGCTGACCTTCGAACATCAGCCAGATCTGGTATTTGCCTAGCCCATCGAGAAATATCCCCCGGGTCCAGGGATGGCTGTATGCCGCGTATTCGATTTTCAGTACAGCTTCCAGGTCCGCCTCAATCATTGGGCGGAACGATACAGCGTCACTCATTTGATTCTTTCCAGCGCGCCATCAGCCGACGCATGGCTTGCCAGACATCAGCCTTACGCTGTGGCTCTTCCATTAATAATTCCAGACCCGGCAGGGCCCAGACCGAGCCCAGGCCTTCGACCTGGAGTTCACGGTTGAATGATTCTGCGTTGGCCTCACCGGCAAAACGCACCGCCGGCAGGCCGATCAGCCACACGCAGACGCACGGGGCGTCTTCGATGCGGGCCGAGAGAAAACCCTGTACGAAGTCGCGCGCCGCTTCCGGGCCTTGATCCATGGTGCCGCGAGCCAGCAGCGGCCAGCGTACCGGCTCGCCGACGATTTGCGGGCTGTCCGGCAGACCGGCGGCGCGCAGCATGTCTTTGAGCAGCAGATAGGCAGGATCGCGGGTCTGGAACGTTTCGCCTGTGGGTAACTCCACCAGCAGCAGGCAGCGACCGGCGCGCAGCAATTGCAGGGCGAAGCGCGGTGGCGGCACTTGCACCGCCTTGGCGACGACCGGCGCAACCTCTTCTTCGACCTTGGCGTTGGTGCGCGTGCTGGCCAACGATGGGCGCGGCACCTCAATTTTCACCCGTTCGGCCGGTTTGACCACAGGCACCATGGGCGCTTCAACCACTGGAACCGGGGCCACTGGCGCCACGACCAACGGCTCGGGCATCTCCAGCAGTTCGGGACGCGAAGGCGCGGCAAAGGGCAATTCGGTGCGCGGCAGCCAATTGACCACCTGCATGGCGGTCAAATAAGCGCGGCGACGGGACTCGATAAGCAAAGGTCGGCCACTTGTGGATAACTAAAGTGCGGTGATTCTACCGCCCTTCGCTCAAGATCGCCCGCGCTTGATCGATAGAAAACCTACAGTCTGTCCCGAGAGTGAATCGCATCGCCCCTGATGCAGTACAATCGCGGCTTTTAATCGCCAACCAGCCGGCCATTCCGATGATCGAACCCAAGCGCGTCTTGCGCGCCCTCGCTGAACACTGGGCACTTCTGGAGCCACTGTGCGAGCACTTCGACCAAGGCACCTTGAGCCTCAACGAACTGCGCACGCAACTGGCCGTCCAGCAACTCGACAGTACGCCGCAGGACATCACCAGCCTGCTGGACGTGTGGATCCGCCTCGACATTCTGGTGCCCGTGGCGAAAAGCCCGAACCGTTTTGAACTCAATGCGCAGATCCACGACTTCCTCGCCTACCTGCGCCGTGAGCACCGCTTGGGCCTGTGCCTGGAAATCGAAGCCTATTTGCGCCATCTGGAACGCCTGGCCGGTTACATTCAGGACGCCTTCGATATACGCGATGGTCACGATCTGGCGCGCCAATTGCGGTTGCTCGATATGCGCGTACGCGACGTATTGAAGAAACTCGCCAATGACGAACAGGCGCTGGTGGCCGTCGCCGAACGTGCCAAAACCAGCGACCGGCAGATTCCGTTACGCCAGCGGTACGCCGAAGTGCTGGCGACCTGGGACGAATACGTCGAGCCGATGATTCAATTGGTAAACGCCGACGGTGCCTTCGAACAAGGCGTGCGCAAGGTCGAAAACGTCCTGCTGAAGATGCTCACCGAACAGCAGCGCCTCGGTCACTTGGTCGACGACGACATGCTGTTGCGCACCCACGCGCGCATCCTCGAAATGCAAACCAGCGCCCAGTTGACCCTGCGCCATGCCCGCGAACTGCTGCTGCCGCTGCGTGAAGAGGCCCGCCGCCACAACGCCGTGACCCGTGGCGCGGCGCTGGCCTTGTCGGCCATCCGTCGTAAAGGCATCGATGCGGTGCCGCAAGCCGCCATGCCGATGTTCACCCGACCGCAAAGTACCTTCCTCGGCAGCGCCAGTCAGGTCGAAGCCTACGTGTATGCGCTGGCCCGTTTCGAACCGAAACCGACGCGCTTCCCCAAGGCCCACAAGACCCAGAAAGGCGAAACACCGCGCGCGCCACGCACCGTTCGCGAAATGCTTGAACGCTGCGAAGACGCCCTGCCGATGCCGGACTTGATGACCTGGCTGCTGGAGCAGGAGCCGGACGGCGCGACCGACGAATTGTTGTACTGGTTCTCGCGCCTGTCGCGGGAGAAACGCTTCAAACGCGAGCGTCTGGAACGCCGCGATTACCACACTCATGAGCACCAGGTCAGCCTGCGCTCCTTCGCCCTGCTCTCGGCCGACGACATCGCCGCCGAGGATTCTGCGAGCACTCCCTATGCATCTTGATCTTTCCGAACTGTCCCAGCTGGCGCCGATTTTTCGCGAGCTGTTCAAGGGCTACCACGTCAGCCGCCGCGACCCGGAGCTGTACGCACAACTGTCGAATTTTCAGGACCAGTACCGCACGCTGTTCAAGGCTTTGGGCTTTGAATTGGTGTGCGACACCCGGGGTTTCTACTATTTCGTGCCGGAACTGGCCGCTGCGGCGGTGAACAAGACGGCGCAACGTCTGGCGCTGTTCACCTTCATCCTCGTCGAGCATCTGGCGGATCAGGGCCGTGACCCGGTTGCCGTGCTCGACGGTGGCAGCCTCGGTCGCGATGAGTTGCCTTCCTTGCTGGAAAAGTACCGCGACCTGTTCATCCAGGCCGAAGTGCAGACGGTCGAAGAACTCGAAGAAAAGATCATGCGCCGCATGACCCAACTCGGTTTCGCTGGCGAAGAAAACGRCATCTACCGTTTCCTGCCACCGATGCACCGCTTCCTCGATGTGTGCCTGTCGGTTCAGCAAGACCGTGATCTGGCGGCCAGTCTGCACAGCGTGTTGCCATTACCGGCGCCGGTGCTGATCGACGACGACAGCGACGAAAAACTATTGGAAACCGATGATCCACTGGACCTAAGTGACTTCGAAGAAGAAAGCGAAGAAGACGCCATGGCCCGCGCCATCGCCGAAGAACTGGAGACCGACGCATGAGCAAGGAACGCTACGGCATTCGCCGCTTTGCCCTTTTGAACACTGCCGGTTACAGCCTCGGCCTGTTTCCGCTGGAAGAACCGCTGTCGGTGTACGGCGCGAACAACCTCGGTAAATCCGCCTCGATCAACGCCTTGCAGTTCCCGATTCTGGCACGCATGTCGGACATGAGTTTCGGCAAGTACAGCCTGGAGCAATCCCGGCGTTTCTACTTCGCCTCGGACACCAGTTACATCCTGGTTGAAGTGTCGCTGCCCCACGGCCCGCACGTGATCGGTGTGGTCGGCCGCGGCCCGGGCGGTGGTTTCGGTCACCAGTTCTTTGCCTATGCCGGCAAACTGGATCTGGCGCATTACCAGAAAAACGATACCTGCCTGCGTCAGAAAGAACTGTTCACCAACCTTGAGCGCGAAGGTCTGAAAGCCTACGAGTTGAAGCCTGATGAGCTGCGGCGTTTGCTGGTCGGCGGTCATACCTCGATTCCGCTGGACCTGACGCTGATCCCGCTGCGCTCCACCAGCGAACAGAGCCTGAAGACGTTCCGTGCGCTGTTCATCAACCTGTTGCACATGCGCGAGATCACCGCGGCCAAGCTCAAGCAGCTGTTCCTCGATGCGTTTGAACATAGCCTGCGTTCCGGCAGCGTCGATTACATCGCCGCGTGTGAAGAAGCGTTCCGCGATGTACGACGCATGGAGCAGGATTACAACTCGCTGGTCACTGCCGGCCCACTGGTTGAAGCCCTGGCAGCAGGCGTAACCCAGCGCAATATCCTGCGCGGAAAACTGCACCGTATCTCGCCGCTGCTCGATTCCCTGCTCGGCACTTGGTCGGACTATGCGAGTGCGCGCAAGGAAGAACTGACGATTCAGGCCGAGCATTACCGCAACGAGCAAGACGCGCTGCAAAACGATCAGCGCGGCGGCACGCAAGAACTGATG
>NZ_JBFULH010000250.1:0-6200 GCF_056400445.1 Pseudomonas sp. P5_B2
GCTCAAAATTTCTTTCGAAGGTTTGGCCGTGCCAATGTCCATGCCCCGATAGACCAGCGCCGAATCGACACTGATCAGCTCGCAGGGCAGGACTTTGGTCAGTTCGATGGCCAGGTCGGTCTTGCCCGCAGCGGTCGGGCCCATCAGAAAAATCGCTGGAGGAAGCTGGCTCATCAACGACCGCGCAAGAAGAGTTTGTCCAGATCGTCCAGGCCCAATTGGGTCCAGGTCGGTCGGCCATGGTTGCATTGACCGCTGCGCTCGGTGTTTTCCATGTCGCGCAGCAGGCCGTTCATTTCCGGGATTGCCAGGCGCCGATTCGCCCGCACCGCACCGTGACAGGCCATCGTCCCGAGCAGTTCGTTCAGATGGGCCTGAATCCGGTCGCTAGAGCCGTATTCCATCAGGTCCGCCAATACATCACTGACCAGTCGGTTGGCTTCAGCTTGCTTGAGCAAGGCCGGGATCTGTCGAATGGCCAGGGTCTCAGGCCCCAGGCGCTGCAACTCAAAGCCGAGACGCTGGAACCACGCGACGTGCTCTTCGGCGCAATCGGCTTCGCGCTGACTGACGGCCAATGACTCTGGCACCAGCAGCGGCTGGCCGCTCAAGCCTTCACTGGCCATGGCGATTTTCAGGCGTTCGTACATGATCCGCTCGTGAGCCGCATGCATGTCCACCAACACCAGCCCCTGGGCGTTTTCCGACAGGATGTAAATACCCTTGAGCTGCGCCAGTGCGTAACCCAGTGGAGGAATGTCATCCTGCCCGGCTGGCAGCGCGACCGCGTTAGCCTCGGGCAGTGGCGCAAAAAACTCGCGATAGGCAGCCTGAGCTTCGGCAACCGGTACCCCGGACTGAGCTCGCGGCGTGTATTGATACTGATAACCGCCGCCTGCGCCTGAGCCAGCCGGGGTATTGAACGACGGCTGCGCCTGGGGTTGCTCCAGCAGCGCATTGGCCGCCAGGCGCATCTCGCCCTGAGGGCCGAATTCACCGGCGTCGAGGCCGGTCGGTCGCACGATGGCCGTCGCAATGGGTGCGGCCAGATGATCTTCCGGCCGCACATCGCCTAATGCGCGGTGCAAGGTGCCATAGAGGAAATCGTGAACCATGCGCCCGTCACGGAAGCGAACTTCGTGCTTGGTCGGGTGCACGTTGACGTCGACACCTGCCGGATCCACTTCAAAAAACAGCACAAACGTTGGATGGCGGCCATTGAACAACACGTCGCGATAGGCCTGGCGCACCGCGTGGGCCACCAGTTTGTCGCGCACCGCGCGGCCATTCACAAAGAAGTACTGCAAGTCCGCCTGGCTGCGGTTGAACGTCGGCAAACCGACCCAACCCCACAAATGCAGGCCATTGCGCTCGATTTCGATCGGCAGCGCCTGTTCGAGGAATCCCGAACCGCAAATGGCCGCCACACGCCGGGCACGCGCCGCGTCGTCACGGGCTTCGTGCAGGCTGAGGATGGTTTTGCCGTTGTGTCGCAAATGGAACGCCACGTCGAAACGCGCCAGCGCCAGACGCTTGATCACTTCTTGCAGGTGATCGAATTCGGTTTTTTCAGTCTTGAGGAACTTGCGTCGCGCCGGGGTGTTGAAGAACAGGTCGCGAACTTCCACCGAAGTGCCCACCGGATGGGCGGCTGGCTGCACGCGAGGCRCCATATCCCGGCCTTCGGTCTCGACCTGCCAGGCCTGATCGGCATCGCGGGTGCGGGACGTCAGGGTCAGGCGCGCCACGGAGCTGATCGACGCCAGGGCCTCACCACGGAACCCCAGGCTCATGACCTGTTCCAGGTCCTCAAGATTACGAATTTTGCTGGTGGCGTGTCGGGCCAACGCCAGCGGCAGGTCATCGGCAGAAATACCACTGCCGTCGTCGCGCACTCGCAGCAGCTTGACGCCACCTTGCTCGACATCGACATCGATGCGTTTGGCGCCGGAGTCGAGGCTGTTTTCCAGCAGCTCTTTAATCACCGAAGCCGGACGCTCAACCACCTCGCCGGCGGCAATCTGGTTCGCCAGTCGCGGGCTGAGCAGCTCGATGCGGGCGCTGTTGGTCACGACTTGATTCATTCTTTAGCCGCCAACTCAGTGCCTGGAATGGTCAGGTGCTGACCGATCTTCAGTTCATCGCTCGACAGGTTGTTGGCGTTGCGCAGCGTCGCTGGCGACACCTGATAACGCACGGCAATCATCGCCAGGGTCTCACCCGGATTGACCCGGTGATCACGAGGACCTTGAGCGATTTTTCCGGAATCACGCAGCCACGCAATGTAAGTGCCCGGCGGTGGATTCTGCTGGAAGAACTGACGCACGCCGCTGCTGATCGACCGCGCCAGCGCCTGCTGGTGATTCGATGCCGCAAGCTTGGAGGCTTCGTTGGCGTTGGAGATGAACCCCGTTTCAACCAGGATCGATGGAATGTCTGGTGACTTCAGCACCATGAACCCGGCCTGTTCCACACGTTGTTTGTGCAACGGTGTAACGCGACCGATGTTGCTCAGCACTTTCTGGCCGACGTCCAGGCTGGACGTCAGCGACGCCGTCATCGACAGGTCGAGCAGCACACCCGCGAGCATGCGGTCCTTGTCATCGAGGCTGACGTTGCCGGCACCGCCGATCAAGTCGGAGCGGTTTTCACTGTCCGCCAGCCAGCGGGCGGTTTCCGATGTAGCGCCACGATCAGACAGGGCGAACACAGAAGCACCGAATGCGGCGGCAGAAGGCGCGGCGTCGGCGTGGATCGAAACGAACAGGTCAGCGCCTTTCTTGCGGGCGATTTCGGTACGGCCGCGCAGTGGAATGAAGTAGTCGCCGGTGCGGGTCAGTTCGGCACGGAAGCCTTTCATGCCGTTGACCTGACGCTGCAATTCGCGGGCGATGGCCAATACCACGTCTTTTTCCTTCTGACCGCGAGAGCCTGAGGCGCCCGGGTCTTCGCCGCCGTGGCCGGCATCGATCACTACAAGGATATCGCGCTTACCGGCCGGTGCAGGTGGAAGCTTGATCGCAGGTGCAACTGGCGTGACCGGCACTGCCGGCGCCGTGGCGACCGAAGGGATCGGGGTCGGTGTTGGCGACGGCGACGGCGACGGCGAGGAATCGGCCGCGCTATCAAACAGATCAACCACCAGCCGGTTGCCGTATTGGGCGTTCGGGGCCAGGGAGAAGCTTTTCGGGGTCACGGCTTTTTTAAGGTCGATGACCACCCGCAAGTCGGTCGGCGTGCGTTGAGCCGAGCGCATGGCCGTAATGGGGGTATTGGAAGTGTTGACGTTCAGCGGCGCACCGAGTGTCGCACCATTGATGTCGATCACCAGTCGATCCGGAGAAGTGAGGGTGAACACGCTGTGTTGCACAGGCCCGGTCAGATCGAACACCAGCCGTGTGTTGTCCGGCGCACGCCACAGGCGAACGCTATTGACCTTCGAGTCGGCCACAGCGTCGACGGTCACCGCCAAAAACAACAATCCTACGGCAGCTACCATCGCGCGAAAGCGCATACCTGACCCCATCATTTAATTGGTTTCCAATGCCAAAGCGGCACACCAAGCCTCGCCACGCGAGCCCTGGGATAAAATTTTCAGCGAACGCCCGCTGTCTTGCGGGCTAATGGTAATGGTCAGGTCGGGCTTTGGCAAAAAGCCTGCACCTTTATCCGGCCACTCGATCAGGCACAGCGCGTCGTCGTCGAAGTAGTCGCGAATGCCGAGGTACTCCAGCTCTTCCGGATCGACCAAACGGTACAGGTCGAAATGGAAGGCGCGGATCTCGCCGATCTCGTAAGGCTCAACCAGCGTGAACGTCGGACTTTTCACTGCACCGACATGCCCTAATCCCCGGATGATGCCCCGCGACAGCGTGGTTTTCCCCGCCCCCAAGTCCCCTTCCAGAAAAATCAGACCGTGCCCTTGGGTGGTTTTTGCGATGTGTGCGCCAAAAGCGGTCATCGCCTCTTCATCAGCCAGGTACAGGGTTACTTCAGACACGGTGCTTGCTCCTCCAACAACTGACGAATGGCCGGGATCAGATCACTGGCCGCCAGCCCACGGCCATTTTTACCTTGTTGCTCACCTGCATTGGCGTGCAGCCAGACGGCCAGACAAGCGGCGTCGAACGCCGGCATGCCTTGGGCCAGCAGCGCGCCGACCAAACCGGCCAGCACATCGCCCAGACCGGCGGTGGCCATGGCCGGATGACCTTGATGACACAACGCCAGACGTCCATCGGGGCTGGCGATCAGGCTGCCAGCGCCTTTCAATACCACGACAGCTGTATATTTCTTGCTCAGTGCATGCGCCACTGCCGGACGATCAGCCTGCACTTGGGCGGTGCTGATCCCCAACAACCGCGCTGCTTCGCCAGGATGCGGCGTGATCACGCAATCCTTGGGCAAAATCACCCGTTCTTCGGCCAGCATGTTCAACGCATCGGCGTCCCAGACTTGCGGCAACGGTGCATTGGCCGCCGCCGACAGCAAACTGCGCCCCCAGGAAGCCTGCCCCAAGCCGGGACCGACCACCAGTACAGAAACTTTTTGCAGCAGTTCCATCAGCTGGTTGGCCGATGACGTGCCCAGAACCATGGCTTCGGGGAGTCTAGCCAGCGCGGCGCCGACATGCTCACTGCGAGTGGCCACGGAGACCATGCCGGCCCCGCTGCGCAGAGCGGTTTGTGCACTCAGGAGGATCGCACCACCTAAACCGCGATCACCACCGATCAGCAACACATGGCCGCATTTGCCTTTGTGGGACGTCGGCGTTCGGGGGACAAGGCGCGGCAAGTTACCGGCCATCAAGCGACGAGCGCTGACCGACGCGGCCTCAACCAGCTGTGGATCAGCGTGTAAATCGTTGAAAACCAGTTCACCGACGACGTCTGCGGCATCACCGGTAAACAGCCCCAGCTTCAACCCGATGAAGGTCACGGTGAGATCGGCGTGCACCGCCGCGCCAAGGACGCGACCGGTATCGGCGCAAAGGCCCGAGGGGATATCCACCGCCGCCACCGGTAAACCGCAGGCGTTGATCGCCGCGATAGCCTCAGCGTAAGGCGCTCGCACTTCACCTGTCAGACCGGTGCCCAGCAACGCGTCCAGCACGATGCCGCGCAGCTCAGCCTGCGCAGTCCAAGTCTCAATAAAGATGTTCTCGGAAACGGCCTCGGCATACGCCAACGCCGCATCCCCCTGCAAACGTTGGGGATCAGCGACCGCCAGCACCCGCACCGACCAACCCGCTCGTTGGGCCAGCACCGCTACCAGATAACCGTCGCCAGCGTTATTGCCGTGACCGGTCAGCACACTCAATTCATTCGCCGATGGCCACTGCCGAACCATCGCTCGCCAAGTCGCCCGGGCTGCGCGCTGCATCAATTCGAAGCCCTGTGTGCCACTCGCAATCAGGCTCGCATCAAGCCTGCGAACCTGCGCAGCACTATACAGCGCGTCGGGTAAATCATCTTTAGTGTGCGGCATGCGTCTTCAGGCTCCGATGTCTGGCAGAATTATACGCACCTCAGCTCCGGTTTCTCTCGCCTCATGCCCGCTATTACTACAGACCTCCCCGCCCTCGCCCAATCCATCAAGGAGTGGGGTCGCGAGCTGGGCTTTCAACAAGTCGGCATCAGCGGCCTCGACCTGGCGGAGCATGAGCAGCATTTGGAGCGCTGGCTCGCCGCCGGCTACCACGGCGAAATGGATTACATGGGTGCCCACGGCAGCAAACGCTCGCACCCGGAAGAGTTGGTGCCCGGCACGCTTCGGGTCGTTTCCCTGCGCATGGACTACCTGCCCGGCGACACTGAAATGGCCAAACGTCTGGCTCAGCCGGAAAAAGCCTACGTGTCGCGTTATGCCTTGGGCCGCGATTACCACAAATTGATCCGCAAACGTGTGCAACAACTGGCCGATAAAATCCAGGCCGAAATCGGCCCGTTCGGTTTCCGCGCGTTCGTTGACAGCGCTCCGGTGCTGGAAAAAGCCATCGCCGAACAGGCCGGTCTCGGCTGGATCGGCAAAAACACCCTGGTCTTGAATCGCAAGGCCGGTAGTTACTTCTTCCTTAGCGAGCTGTTTGTCGATCTGCCGCTGCCGGTCGATCCGCCCCACAGCACTGAACATTGCGGCCGCTGCACGGCGTGCCTCGACATTTGCCCGACCAACGCCTTCGTCGGCCCGTACGTACTGGA
>NZ_JBFULH010000251.1:0-6135 GCF_056400445.1 Pseudomonas sp. P5_B2
GTCGTATTCTCCTTTTGAGCTATTACGAGCACTCATAACTTTTTATTAAGTAAAGGCTGGATATTATTTACTTTAATGAGTAGGACAAATCCGACAACCATCATGGATAGTGCCCGCCCTGTAGCGGGCTTTGTTTATATGGACTCCTGATTCCCGAGGCATGCGCCACACAACGTAATACTTCGCAACCCATTGAAATTTAAAGTATCAATCGTTAATTAGAACCTCCTGTTCTCGATGGATACTCTTATCAGGAAATAAAAACCCGTCACTGAACTCGCAGCAAAAAAAAGGAAAACCATGGACCGGCCTTTGATAAAAATAAGCCCGTATCATTTGTTTGGCTTTTGCTTCGCAATAACATTATTCGAACTACTGACTTACATGGCCAGCGACATGATCATGCCGGCGATGTTGACGGTCACTCATGAATTTAACGCCAGCGCGCGGCATGTTCCTTATRCCTTTAATTTGTATCTGGCGGGAGGAGTTCTTTTACAGTGGCTTATCGGGCCACTTTCCGATCACTTGGGCCGGCGCAGGATTTTACTCATCGGATGTGCGGTATTCGCCGTGGCCTGTAGCGCGGCGTTCAGTGTGCAAAACATTTATGCATTCAATGGATTACGCCTGATTCAGGGCATGGGACTGGGGTTTGTAATCGCCGTCAGCTATCCGGCGTTGCAAGAAGTGTTCTGCGAAGCTGACGCAGTAAAAATCACGGCGCTACTGGGCAACGTCGCACTGCTTTCTCCCTTGCTTGGGCCATTGTTGGGCAGCTTGCTGCTGGAGTGGCTGACCTGGCGGGAGATGTTTTTACTGCTGGGTACCGCAGGCGTAGTGGTCTGGGTAGCGCTTTACATGTTCATGCCCGAAACCGTGGGTACGTTGCGCCATGACGGGCATCGCCTGATAGCTGTGCCATTTGAATGGCGCAGCACCGTACGCCGTTACAGCGCGTTGCTCACCAACCCGCGATTCCTGAGCGCCACCGTCGCGCTGGGTGTGATGAGCCTGCCATTGATTGCCTGGATCGGGCTGGCGCCGCTGTTGCTGATGCAAAACCTGGGGTTTTCCCCGCTTGAGTACGGCCTGTGGCAAATCCCGGTATTTACCGCCGTGATCGTTGGCAATCTGATACTTAATCGATTGATTGCCAACACTGAACTGCCACAGCTGATTCGATACGCGCTTTGGCCGTTATGCGGTGGGCTTATCGCCTTGGTCGCCCTCAGTTCCTACGGCGCTTCGACACCTTTGCTGACCGGATGCCTTGGGCTTTACGCCGTCGGCCTTGGCATGAGCAATGCCGCGTTGTATCGCCTTGCGTTGTTTACAAGCGACGACAGCAAAGGACTGGTCTCGGCCACGATAGGCATGATCTCGATCATTGTCATGGGCGGCGGCGGCTCGATTCTCGCGGCAACCGGTGCCGGTAATAATCTTGAATCCTTCTCCCTGATGGCGGGTATCGGCGGGCTCCTGTGCCTGTTGCCCTTGCGATTTTTCCTGCGACACAAGCCTGTTGTGCTTAACGTCTGATCCCTGAGCAGAGGTCCTTTGATGATCCATTTACCCCACACCGATGCGCTCTGCGCGTTAACAAAACCCTATTGCCTGAATTCGGTACCCGACGGCTTGTTCGATCGGGCGATGCGCGAAATCAGCCTGTTTCATTTACAACACACGCCGGGCTATGAACGCTGGCTGCAAGCCAACGGCCTGGATGCCCGGGTGCTGGAGTCGCTGGATGACTGGTCAAGACTGCCGCCGATTTTCGCCAGTTATTTCAAACGCCGTTTGTTATCGAATCCTTCGGGCGAAGGCGCCCTGGAGCTGACATCGTCCGGCACCAGCGGTCAGAAAAGTCGCATGCGCTATGACACACGCAGCATGGCCGCCGCCCAAGGCATGGTCAGCCACATTTTCCGGCACTACGGCTGGGACACCCCTGAAAGTCCCTGCAACTATTTGCTGCTGAGCTATGAACCTGAAGCGGCCATTAGCCTGGGGACCGCCTACACCGATCAGTTTCTGTGCAGTTATGCRCCGGTCAACCGAGTTGCCTACGGATTGCGCCTGACCGGCAAAGGGCACGCATTCGACCTGTTTGGGGTTGTGCGTGCCTTGCAGGAATTCGCCGAAGAAGGTTTGCCCGTGCGCATTCTCGGGTTCCCAGCGTTTCTGTCCCAGGTGTTACAGCACATGGACGACACGGGCCTCGCGGACCTCAAGTTGCCGGCCGAGTCTTTGGTGTTTCTCGGAGGCGGCTGGAAAACCCAGGCGGCACAGGAAATTCCTTTGTCGCAGTTGTATCAACGCATCAACCGTCAACTGGGTATCGCGCTGTCCCGCTGTCGGGATGGCTATGGTGCCGTGGAACACGCCGTGCCTTACGTCCAGTGTGCTCACCAGCATTTCCACGTGCCGATTTATTCGAAGGTTTTCGTGCGTAATCCCGCTGACTTCAGCGTCCAGCCCTATGGCCAGCGTGGCTTGCTGGAGTTCGTCTCCCCGTACATTTCTTCCAGCCCGGCGCATGCCGTGGTGATGGGTGACCTGGCGACGCTACACCCCGGCGACACCTGCGGGTGTGGCCTGGCAACCGACTGGTTTGAACTGCATGGACGCGCCGGAACCACTGCCAGCCGAAGCTGCGCGATGGCCGCGTCCGAATTGATTGAAGGGGCATGACATGTACTTGATCAATGGCCAACTGCGCGACGATGTCACGTTTGAGACAACCCTTGAAAGGCTGCACCAACAACTGCCACGGCTGCTGAATGCGCCGATCGACAGCGATACCGTGATCGAAACCGCCGTGCAATTTGCTGGACAATTGCAGGCAAACGCATTCGAACTTCCCCTCGAAGATGAACAACGCCAGGGGCTTATCGACTTTTGCCAGCGCAGCAGCCTCAGTACAAAACTTGAGCGAGAACTGGGCGTGCAACCCCGCTCGCTCCGGCGTATCGACTATCAGCAAGCGCGCTTTGAAAGCTGGCACCCGCTGGGACTGGTGGTGCATGTGACGCCAGGCAATGCGCCGCTGCTGGCGTTCTGCGCGGTCGTTGAAAGCCTGCTGGCTGGCAACATCAACTGGCTTCGCCCCAGCTCCAGCGATGAAGGATTGACCGCGCGATTACTCGCGGCCTTGGTGCAGTGCGACACCAGCGACACGCTGGCCGATTTCATTGCGGTGCTGCCAGTTACCACAGCACAGATCCCTCAACTCTGCGCTCATGCCGATGGCGTATCGGCCTGGGGCGGCGAACAGGCGCTTAAAGCCATTCGTCAGCACATCCCGGCCGGGTGTCGCTGGATCGATTGGGGCCACAGAATCAGCTTTGCTTACCTGTCACCGGATGCGGCCACAGCGTCAACGCTGGATGCATTGGTGGATGAGGTCTGCAGTCTGGATCAACAAGCCTGCTCCAGCCCGCAATGGTTACTGGTCGACAGCGACGATCCGACAGTTTTACAGGACTTGGGGGAGCGACTGGCCGAGTCGTTCAAACGTCGCGCCAACCAGTGGCCGGCGCTGGTCCCGAGCGATCAGGAAGCCTCGGAAATCACCACGCGCAGCGCCATGGCGCGACTCGAACACTGTTTTGCGAACAAGGTCGGCCACGTCTGGACCGGCGCCGGGTGGCGGATCATCTGGGAACACCATCAAGTGCTTACACCGTCTCCGCTGTTTCGAACGCTGCTGGTCAAACCCGTGCCGCGCCACCTGATAGCTCAGACACTACTGCCGTGGCGTAACGTGCTGCAAAGCTGCGCGTTGATCTGTTCGGCGACACAAACGCCGCAATTGGTGCGCGCGCTGGTCAACGCGGGAGTCACGCGCATTGCGCCTTGCGGGTTTATTCATGACGGCTACGCCGGTGAACCGCATGACGGTGTCTACGCGCTGGCACGCCTGAGTCGCCGCCTCTCGGTGAGTCTGGCGCCGAATGCGGTGACTGGCCGGGCAACACTCGACGCGCTACCCGCCGCGCCTGATACACACCAAGAACCGATCATGGATAAAAACGCGTTCATGACCCAGCCCATCAGTGCTGCGGCACAACTGTATTTTCGTTCGGGTGGAAGCAGCGGCACGCCAGCGTTGGCCGGGTACAGTTATCGCGACTTTCAGCGGCAGATGCGTGCAGCGGGCGATGGCATGTTCGCCGCCGGCCTCGACCCTTCGACGGACCGGGTAATGAACCTGTTTTACGGCGGCAGCTTGTACGGCGGGTTTTCCAGTTTTACCAAGGTTCTTGAGCAGATGGGTGTAACCCATTTCCCGATGGGGGCACCGCCGGATGACGACTTCAGCGAAATAGCCCAAATGATCGCGGACCACCGCGTCACCGTACTGATCGGCATGCCGAGTACCCTGCACCGACTGTTCTTCAACGAGCAGGACCGTCTTCGCACTTACGGCGGCATCAACAAAGTGTTCCTCGGTGGCGAGCACCCGGCAGAGGCCAGCCTGCGGCTGATGGAAAACTGTGGCGTGTGGCAGGTTCGCTCGGCGGTCTATGGCTCGGTGGACGCCGGCCCTCTTGGGCATGCCTGCGCAGCAACGGCCAACGGGGTGTTTCATTTGATGTGCGATACCCAGCATCTGGAAATCGTGAACATGGAACAAGATGTGCCAGTTCAGGTCGATGAGATCGGTCGTTTGCTGTTCACTTCCCGGGCACGGCAAGGCCAGGACGTGCGCCGCTATGACGTTGGCGACACCGGTCGATGGGTGCCAGGGCCATGCCCTTGCGGACTCGACTCGCCGCGATTCGAGTTGCTGCAACGCCACGGCAAGCTGCTGCGGGTCGGCACGGAATTCATTTCGCCCTTGGCACTGCAGGAGAGTGTCGGCAGACCGATGCAAATGCTTTTGGACCATGCGCCGAATGGCTTGGAACGGTTGCGGGTGTTGGTCAGTTCAGACAGTAGCAACGTTCGCCAATCCCTGTTGACCGATGAAGCATTGGCGAACGCCGTGAACAATTGTTTTTTAACGGTGGAAGTTCACGAGTGTGCAGAATCGGATTTCACAAGAAATACCCACAGCGGCAAAACCCCCTTGGTGATTGATAACCGGGTACAAACAGACCGCTAACCCGCTACACCTTGCCTTTTAACCGTCGAAATACCTGATAAAAAAGAGAAGCCTGTGAATACCGTTTATTCGCTTGAACAACTCGTGCCTTACATAAGGCAACATTCGAACTTCTACCGAAAATTTCTGCAACACTTGCCAGCACAAGGCATAACTTTAAAAGATCTACCGTTGACCAACGTGGCTGATTATTGGGCCGACAGTAACGATTTAAATCACTGGCCGGTGCTCACAGGGCAAGTGGAAGACGGACTGGTATTTAAAACCGGCGGATCGACCAGCCACGGCAAACTTAGTGTCTATACGTCCAATGAATGGCTCACACTCGTGAGCACATTCGGCGTCAGTGTTACTTCTCAAATGAACGACGGCGACCGGGTCGCCAATCTGTTTTTTTCCGGCGATCTTTACGCCAGCTTTGTGTTCATCCATGACTCTTTGGCGCATGTCAAAAAGTCCATCTGTGAGTTCCCGTTCACAGGCAGTGTCGACATGGACGTGTTAGCCGATGCGGTGGATCAGCACCGGATCAACGTGCTGGTCGGCGTACCGGCGCAGTTGTTGCGATTCGCCGCCTACCTGCATCAGCATCAGCGGGTGCTATGCGGAGTCGATACGTTGTTGTACGGCGGTGAAAGCCTGTTCCCCGCGCAAATAGCCAAACTCAAGGCGGTGCTTCCCAACGTGCGCATTGCCTCCGCTGGCTACGCCAGCGTCGATGCCGGCCTGATCGGGGCTAGCAGTCGTGATTGCGCCTTGGGTGAGCACCGGGCGTTTGAACCACACACCTTGCTGGAAATTGTCGACGAACTCACCGGCGAAGTCATAGACGAATGTGATCGCACCGGTTTGCTGGTTGTCACCAACCTGACTCGCCGACTCATGCCACTGTTGCGTTATCCGGTGGGCGACCGCGCTTGCTGGCGTGAGCCAAGCGCCACGCCGATGCGCAAATTCGCGATCAAGGGACGCAGCGCCCACAGTCAGCGGGTGCGGGTGGGTTCGTTGTCGTTGCTGGTCGACGA
>NZ_JBFULH010000252.1:0-6043 GCF_056400445.1 Pseudomonas sp. P5_B2
AAGGCGAGCCAGGCTGAATCATCCGACAGCGTGAACATCTCGCCCGGGCGATCCACGCTACTTTTGCGCGTGGCCTTTTTAAAGCCCTGTTTCTGCAGGAGCTGGCGCAAAGCTTTTTCGGCGGCGGGCTGACGCTGAATTCGCTGGGTTTCAGTACCCGCAAGGATCAATACCTCCGGGTTTCTGTCCGACGTCGGATGCCCGTTATAGGTGAACGCCAATGCCGCACGGTGCTCAAGTTCGTACTGCCAGCGCGTGTAACGCTTGCCGCTGGCGAGTATGAGGTGAGCCTGAGGAAAAATGCCGTCGATGATCCGTTCCGTCAGAGCGCGCGGAGGTGGTGCTACCCGGGTCGCGGCAGACATCCGCTGGCTGAACTGCATCGCCTGACGTGCTGGAATATCAGGGGCCAACGATAAGTGACACGCCAGTTTTTCATCCAGCTCGTTGGTCAACAACCCGACTTGAAGCCGCTCGCGATCCAAATAGTACAAAGGCTCCAGAGCCAGGATCGTTTCAACTGGCGCTTCGTCACTGCCCCATTGAGGACGAAAACTGCCGTTGGCTTGTTCAGCCCAGGCAAACTGACCTGTTCTCTTCATGCCTGAGGTCAAAGGTCTTAACGGAATGATCTTGCAGATGATAGATGACCGCGGCGCAATGCTTGCAATTGAAAATAACGGGGCAGGAACACGTACATTCGAGCCGCTTTCGCCCATTCGGATCTTCGACGAGAGCAATGACCTGCTCGTACTCGTGAGTCCCGGAGCCAATACATGTCGCGATGACCATCAGGTCTTCGATTTGTTGGATCGTTACCCGATCCTCATCCGCGTAGTTGCGAGCCTTGTCCTGAGCGCGATGACTGAACACCTCCGCCCAAGGGAGCGCATGAAGTTGCTCAACTAGTGTCGTCATGAAATCAACGCCGCTTAAAATCCATGTGAGACAGCCAACATTGCATCTGGCTGCCGAAACTCAACCCGCCAACACCCGCGCCAACGTCGACTTCACCTTCCCCATCCCGTTACGCAAAGCCTGTTCGATCTCGGCCATAGTAATCACTGCCGCCGACTTACCCGCCGCCGGGTTCACCACCAGCGCCAGGCATGCATAATCGAGTTCCAGTTCACGCGCCAGTGCCGCTTCCGGCATGCCGGTCATGCCCACGATGTCGCAACCATCACGCTCAAGACGCGCGATTTCAGCGACGGTTTCCAGGCGGGGACCCTGAGTGCAGGCGTACACGCCCTGGCCGCTGTAACCAACGCCTTGGGCCGCCAGTGCCGCAATCAGCTGCTGGCGCAGCGCCTCGCTGTAGGGATGGGTGAAGTCGATGTGGGTGACGTGTTCCAGGTCATCGGCGAAATAGGTGTGCTCACGACCGAAGGTGTAATCGATCAACTGATGTGGCACACAGAAATGCCCGGTGTCCATGGCCGCATGAACCCCACCCACAGCGTTGACCGCGAGGATCGCTTGTGCGCCCGCCTGCTTCAATGCCCAGAGGTTGGCGCGGTAGTTCACCTGATGCGGCGGAAAACGGTGGGGATGACCGTGACGCGCGAGGAACAGCACGTCCTTGCCCGCGTATTCACCGATCTGCACTTCAGCTGAAGGGGCGCCGTAAGGCGTGTCCACCGCCAGCGACTGACGAATGCTCAGGCCTTCGAGTTGAGTCAGGCCGGTGCCACCGATAATCGCGTAAACCGTCATGACGCACAGTCCTTATTCGATCAGTTGAGCCTCTTTGAGGGCCCCGACAGCTGCTAGCCAGCGCGGGTGTTGACGATATTCGATATTGGCGTATGACTGACCGCGCATCCGCGCAATACGCTCGGACGGCTTGACCTTCAGGCGCTGGGCGGCGCTCAGCGCCAGTTCGGCAGCGGCGCGATCGTTGCACACCAGGCCCATGTCGCAACCGGCGGTGAGCGCGGCTTCGATACGACTGGCGGCATCGCCGACCACGTGGGCACCGGCCATGGACAGGTCATCGCTGAAAATCACGCCATCGAACTGTAGCTCGCCGCGCAGGATGTCCTGCAACCAGCGGCGGGAGAAGCCGGCAGGCTGGGCGTCGACTTGCGGGTAAATAACGTGAGCAGGCATGACGGCGGCCAGCTGTTTGCTCAGCTTGGCGAACGGCACCAGGTCGTTGGCGCGGATCTCGTCGAGGCTACGTTCGTCGTTCGGGATGGCGACGTGGGAATCCGCCTCAGCCCAGCCATGGCCGGGGAAATGCTTGCCGGTGGCGGCCATGCCAGCACTGTTCATGCCACGGATGAATGCACCGGCCAGCAGCGCTGCGCGCTCCGGGTCACCTTCGAACGAACGGGTACCAACAACAGCGCTGCGCTGGTAGTCCAGATCCAGCACCGGGGCGAAACTGAGGTCGAGACCGACGGCCAGCACTTCGGTGGCCATGATCCAGCCGCATTGCTCTGCCAGGTATTCGGCATTCGGGTTGTCGGCGATGGCGCGCATGGCTGGCAGTCGCACGAAGCCTCTGCGCAGACGCTGAACGCGGCCACCTTCCTGGTCCACTGCCAGCAACAGATCGGGACGAATAGCGCGAATCGAGGCGCTCAACTCGCGCACCTGGCGCGGGTTTTCAATGTTGCGGGCAAAAATGATCAAGCCGCCCACTTCGGGCTGGCGCAACAATTGGCGATCTTCGGCCGTCAGCCAGGTACCGGCGACGTCCACCATCAACGAGCCTTGCAGGCCAGCAGTCATAGAGATTCCTTGAGAACGAGAAAACCGGCCCGCACGCATGCACCGCCTTGGGCAATGCCCGGCAGGTCGGCGTTACAAATGGGGGACAGGTTCAAAACGAGAGTCGGCATGGGCGGCTAGCTTAGCGGATGTCAGCTGCCGCGCCCACCCGTGCGCGGTTAAACCTTGGCGGCAGCCGAGACGGTCTTGCTACGTGGACGCAGTTGCGCGCTGGCCATGTTCGTGTCGGTCACGCCGGTTTCGGCACGCATGCCCGCAGCGAGGAACGGCACCATCAGGCGCATCACCTGCTCAATGGAGGTGTTGACGCCGAAATCGGTCTCGGCAATCGCGCGCAGGGCCTTGATCCCCGACATGCTGAACGCCGCAGCACCCAACATGAAGTGCACGCGCCAGAACAGTTCAATCGGCGGAATACGCGGTGCGGCTTCGTTGACCAGCATCATGTAGCGGCGGAACACCTTGCCGTACATGTCTTCCAGATAACGACGCAAGTGGCCCTGGCTCTGACTGAATGCCAGACCCAGCAGACGCATGAAGATGGAAAGGTCGTTGCCGCTGCGCGGTTGCACGACAAGGGCTTGCTCGACGAGGATTTCCAGCAGCTCTTCAAGGGTCGGCTTGTTTTCAGGCTTGGCCTGACGCCGTTCGAGCTCTTTATCGAGGCTAATGCAGAATGGCCCGAGAAATCGCGAAAAGACGGCTTGAATCAACGCCTTCTTGGAGCCGAAGTGATAGTTCACCGCCGCCAGATTCACACCGGCCTTGCTGGTGATCAGACGCAATGAGGTTTCTGCGAAACCTTTTTCCGCGAACAACTGCTCGGCAGCATCGAGAATGCGTTCAACGGTTTCCGACTGGGCCATGGCTACTCCGCCTGACAAACACTTGTTTGAAACATACGTTTCAGCCTGTGTATTGTCAAGCTTGGCCGTTCGTTTTGGGAATGGTCGGTCAGCTATTTAACCACACAACGGCAAAGCTTCAAGCGGCGGACAGATCTACCGTCCGGCAGCCTGCAAAAAAAGGGGCATTGCCAAGATGCTTTCACTGTATATAATCCCAGTCACTGTATAAAAAGACAGAGCGATCAAAATGCTAAAGCTGACGCCACGCCAAGCAGAGATTCTGGCCTTCATCAAACGCTGCCTCGAAGATAACGGCTATCCGCCAACCCGCGCGGAAATCGCTCAGGAACTGGGTTTCAAGTCGCCCAACGCGGCGGAAGAACATCTGAAGGCGCTGGCCCGCAAGGGTGCCATCGAGATGACCCCTGGCGCTTCCCGAGGCATTCGCATTCCAGGCTTCGAAGCCAAGGCCGACGAGTCCACCTTGCCGATCATTGGGCGAGTAGCTGCTGGCGCCCCTATCCTGGCCCAGCAGCACATCGAAGAGTCCTGCAACATCAACCCTGCTTTCTTCCATCCGCGCGCCGACTACTTGCTGCGCGTCCATGGCATGAGCATGAAGGACGTCGGTATTTTCGACGGAGACCTGTTGGCCGTACACACCACACGCGAAGCCCGAAACGGCCAGATCGTGGTCGCGCGAATCGGCGACGAAGTGACAGTCAAGCGCTTCAAGCGTGATGGCAGCAAGGTCTGGTTGATGGCCGAAAACCCTGAATTTGCCCCTATCGAAGTGAACCTGAAAGATCAGGAACTGGTGATTGAAGGCTTGAGCGTCGGCGTGATTCGCCGCTAAAGGAGGCTTTATGCAGTTCCCACACACACCACAGCAAGCCCAACTGCCGCTGTTCGAAGCGTTCATGGCGCAACCCCTGGCGCCGATTCTGAAAGACGTGGTCGAGTCGCCGTGGAGCGCCGAGCCCGAAGTCTTCAGTGAGCTGTCGCTACGTGGTGCGGCCGGGAACTGCTTGAACCTTCTCGCACCGATTCTCAGGGAACTGAGTCAGGACCAGGACGCACGCTGGTTGACACTGATAGCCCCTCCCGCGAGCCTGACCCAAACCTGGCTCCGGGACGCCGGCCTTAACCGCGAACGCATTCTGTTGCTGCAACCTCGCGGCACCCAGAGCGCCCAGCAGTTGACCTGCGAAGCCTTGCGCCTGGGCCGCAGCCACACAGTGGTCAGCTGGCTCAACCCTTTGAACACGACGTCACGGCAACAGCTGATCAGCGCCGCCCGAACCGGGGACGCACAGAGCTTGAATATTCGATTGGGCTAACTGATAAACAATGTGCGCATTGAACTGCGCGGGGCTTCTCAAAGGATAGAGAAGCCGAACTGTAGCTATTCCGTAATCCGACGAGCGGGATCAATGAAGGACGCGAGTCCCCTGATCCTTATCAAATTCGCCTTCAACCAGGCGTCCTGCCATCTGAACACCGACGCTCAACATCGCCTTGGCGACTTCCACGTACTGACCTTGCAGGAACTCTTTGGCATCCGCGGAGAAATCCAAGGTAACCAGAGAACCCTCGTCCTCGGCCCTGCGCAGCTCGATACGGCCGTCTGGTAACTCGACAATTTCTAGAAAGGACGTAGGCATAAAGGTCTGTTCTCCACGAAAGGCGGGGATTATATAGGCATCGGTCAGGCTTCGCTCGGCAAGTTGACCAGATGTCATGGCAATGAAATATCTTTTTGCACTCATCCCTGAGCGGACACCCCATCGGGGCATCCGACTTTGCGCCTAATCCTTCAGCACTCGTTCAATCCTTCGCGAAACCGAATCGCCAACCCTTTCAGGTTCTGACGCCAGCTTTCAAGCTCTTCCCGGCTCAACTCTTCAGGCGCCTCTTCGGCATCCAGGTTAACGGCCAGGATCAGCGGCTGAGTCACGTCGCCTTTAGGTTTGTGTGGCGCACGGGGTGGTTGAAACAACGCCGCATGGGCCGCGAGCAGCTTCGCCAACCAGGTTTCATGGTTTTGCGCGAGCTCGACCATCTCAGCCAATTCAGGAATGGCGATGGCTTCGAGCACTTCACGAGTCAGCAGCAACTCAGCCCGAGGTGCGTTGGCCTGAGGCAAGCGATAGAACCCGGCAATTTCATGGCAAAGCCCCAGCAAGGCACCGTACAGGTGAAACAACGCCGATTCGCGTCCCGCCTGGATCAGCGCCAGAGAATTCATCGCTCGCCCTTCTTCGGCTCTGGCGAGCGCTTCCAGCGACAGGCCGGCGAAATAAATCTTCTGATTGGTACGGGTATAGAGTTCATGGGCCATGACGGCAGCCTCCACATCGAAATAATTGCTTCACGCAGGTCAGACAGTGTCGTGGATCACATCCGCCTCCCGCAAGCACAAAACAAAAAGGCCGCATGAAGCCCGAGGGTTGTCA
>NZ_JBFULH010000253.1:0-6025 GCF_056400445.1 Pseudomonas sp. P5_B2
GTCTGTGATCTGGTCTTCCGGGAAGAAGTGATCGTTTTCCGGCAGGTAACCGGCAATCACACGCTCAAGGGTCTCGAGGTTGTGCCCGTGCTGGGCCGAGATCGGCATGATCTGCGCGTTCGGCAGCTGTTCCTGCAACCAGGTCAGGTGCGGCATCAGTTCAGCTTTGTCTTCGATGCGGTCCGTCTTGTTCAGCGCCACGATCAACGGACCGGTCACGTACTGGACACGCTCGAGGACCATCTGGTCTTCGTCGGTCCACTTGGTGCGGTMAACGACGAAGATCACTACATCGACGTCTTTCAACGCCGCCGATGCGGTCTTGTTCATGTAGCGGTTCAGCGCTTTTTCGCCACCCTTGTGCATGCCCGGGGTGTCGACGTAGATCGCCTGAACGGCGCCTTCGGTCTTGATACCCAGCATGTTGTGGCGGGTGGTTTGCGGTTTGCGCGAGGTGATCGCCAGTTTCTGACCCAGTATGTGGTTCAGCAGCGTGGACTTGCCCACGTTGGGACGGYCGACGATGGCAACATAGCCACAGCGAGTTGCAGTTGAATCAGTCATTGCCATTCTCCACACCCAGGGCAATCAGTGCTGCAGCGGCCGCTACCTGTTCGGCAATACGACGACTCACACCCTGACCTCGGCTTTTTTCATTCAGTAAGGTGATTTCACATTCGACGAAGAACGTCCGGCAATGTGGCTCACYCTGGATATCCACCACTTCGTAACGTGGCAGCTCACAACCACGCGATTGCAGGAATTCCTGCAGGCGGGTTTTCGGATCTTTGTTGGTGTCGACCAATGTCAGGCCTTCGAACTCRCCGGCCAGCCAGGCCAGCACGCGCTCGCGCGCCATGTCCATGCCKGCGTCRAGGTAGATCGCRCCRATCARSGCTTCSAGGGCATCGGCCAGAATTGACTCGCGACGAAAACCGCCGCTTTTCAGTTCACCGGAGCCCAGGCGCAGATAGTCGCCCAGATCGAAACCGCGAGCCAGTACGGCCAGGGTCTCGCCTTTCACCAGGCGTGCTCGCAAACGCGACAACTGGCCTTCACGCGCCAGCGGGAAGCGATCGAACAACGCCTCGCCAGCGACGAAGTTAAGGATGGCATCACCGAGGAATTCCAGGCGTTCGTTGTTACGCCCGGCAAAGCTGCGGTGAGTAAGGGCCAGGACCATCAGATCCTGATCCTTGAAGGTGTAGCCGAGCTGACGCTCGAGACGGCTTAAGGAGACGCTCACGGTTTACCCACGCTGAGTTCGTGGTTGGATTCCACCGCCATCGCCGAGAGTCGGCGCAGGCCTGGGACAATTAACGCTGTGTTCAAAAATTACGTCCTGAATATCATTGGCTTCATGCTAACGGTGCCGATTGTGTCGGTTCCAGAAAAGCATTCGGCGCTGTGTTCAACAGCGCCGTGTGTGATTACTTGATCAGGCCAACCCGCGAAAAATTCGGCAGGTGACTGAGTTTAGGTTCCGGCCAGCTCATCCAGACTGCGAAGGCCTTGCCGACGATATTCTTGTCGGGAACCATGCCCAGCAGATCCTTGGGAATACTTGGATCATCCCAAAAGCGACTGTCGTTGGAGTTGTCGCGGTTGTCGCCCATCATGAAGTAGTGCCCGGCCGGCACGGTCCACGAATGATCCGGCGCAGCGCGATAGCGGCTCATTTCCTTGCGGATCAGGTGCTCGGCAGCGCCGAGCTTTTCCTTGTAGAGCTCAGCACTGCCCAACGTGCCCGGCTCGGAGCCAACCATTTGTTCGGCAATCGACTCGCCGTTGACGAACAGACGCTTGTCAGCGGTATAACGAATCTTGTCACCCGGGAGGCCAATTACTCGCTTGATGTAATTGACGTTCGGATCGCTCGGGTAGCGGAACACCATCACATCGCCACGCTGTGGATCACCCACTTCGATGACTTTCTTGTCGATCACCGGCAGGCGGATCCCGTAAGAAAACTTGTTCACCAAAATGAAGTCGCCTACATCCAGGGTCGGTTTCATCGAGCCGGAAGGAATCTGGAACGGTTCCACCAGGAACGAACGCAGGACCAGCACGATGAACAACACCGGGAAGAACGACTTGCCGTATTCAACCAGCAGCGGCTCTTTGTTCAGCTTCTCGACCACCACCACATCAGGCTGGCTGACGCTGCCCTGATAGGAGGCAATGGCAGCACGCCGACGCGGCGCCAGGAAAACCAGATCGAGCAACGCCAACAGGCCGCAGACGAACACGGCGATGACCAGCAATAGCGGGAAATTTAGTGACATAGGACCTAACTATCCAACCTGAGCACTGCAAGGAAGGCTTCCTGTGGAATTTCCACGTTGCCGACTTGCTTCATGCGTTTTTTACCGGCCTTTTGCTTTTCAAGCAGCTTCTTCTTACGACTAACGTCACCGCCGTAGCATTTGGCCAATACGTTCYTTCTGAGAGCCTTGACGGAGGTTCGCGCAATGATCTGCCCGCCAATGGCGGCCTGGATCGCGACGTCGAACATCTGGCGCGGAATCAGTTCTTTCATCTTCTCGGTCAACTGGCGACCTTTGTAGTGCGCGTTATCCTTGTGCACGATCAGCGCCAGGGCGTCGACCTTGTCACCGTTGATCAGCACGTCCAGTTTCACCAGACTAGCCGATTGATAACGGTCGAAATGGTAATCCAGCGAAGCATAACCACGGCTGGTCGATTTCAGACGGTCGAAGAAGTCCAGGACCACTTCGTTCATCGGCAAATCGTAGGTCACCTGAACCTGGGAACCGAGGAACAACATGTCGTGTTGCACGCCACGCTTTTCGATGCACAGGGTAATGACGTTGCCCAGGTGCTCTTGCGGCACAAGAATATTGGCCCGCACGATCGGCTCACGCATGTCTTCGATCGAGGACAGGTCCGGAAGCTTCGACGGGTTATCGACGTAAATCGTTTCACCGGTTTTCAGCAACAGCTCGAAGATTACTGTCGGCGCCGTGGTGATCAGGTCCAGGTCGTACTCGCGCTCCAGGCGCTCCTGGATGATTTCCATGTGCAGCATGCCGAGGAACCCACAACGGAAGCCAAAGCCCAGTGCGTCGGAGCTTTCCGGGGTGTACTGCAGGGACGAGTCGTTGAGCGTGAGCTTTTGCAGGGCTTCACGGAAATCTTCGAAGTCGTCGGAGCTGACCGGGAACAGACCGGCGTAGACCTGCGGCTGAATGCGTTTGAAACCCGGCAGCACGTCGACGTCTGGCGTCGTGTTCAAGGTCAGGGTGTCGCCCACTGGCGCACCGTGAATGTCCTTGATGCTGGCAATGATGAAGCCCACTTCACCGGCTTTCAGGTCAACGGTAGGGGTGTGTTTCGGGTTGAAGACACCGACGCTGTCCACCAGGTGGATCTTGCCGGTGGATTTGACCAGGATCTTGTCGCCCTTCTTCACACGGCCTTGACGCACGCGTACCAAGGAAACAACGCCCAGGTAGTTGTCGAACCAGGAGTCGATGATCAACGCTTGCAACGGATCTTCGTAGTTGCCGGTCGGCGGTGGAATGGTGGCGACCAGTCGCTCGAGCACTTCGTCGACGCCCAGACCGGTCTTGGCCGAGCACTCGACCGCATCGGTGGCATCGATGCCGATGATTTTTTCGATTTCTTCTTTGACGCGGTCCGGATCGGCCTGTGGCAGGTCGATCTTGTTCAGGACTGGCATGACTTCCAGGCCCTGCTCGATCGCCGTGTAGCAGTTGGCGACCGACTGCGCTTCAACGCCCTGACCGGCATCGACCACCAGCAACGCACCTTCACAGGCCGCCAGCGATCGGCTGACTTCGTAGGTGAAGTCAACGTGGCCCGGGGTGTCAATGAAGTTCAGCTGGTACTTGATGCCATCGCGAGCGGTGTAATAAAGGGTGACGCTGTGGGCCTTGATGGTGATCCCGCGTTCACGCTCCAGGTCCATGGAGTCCAGCACCTGGGCTTCCATTTCGCGCTCGGCAAGGCCGCCGCACATCTGGATGAATCGATCAGCCAGCGTCGACTTGCCATGGTCAATGTGGGCGATGATGGAGAAATTGCGGATATGACTCAAATCACTCACGGATCAACACTCAAAAAGGCTGCAGGCATAGCCCGCCGAAAAATAGCCGGGAATTGTACCTGATCCACGGCGCAAGCGTCACGTTTGCAGGTCAGACGGGAGGCACAAAAACGCCCCGGTCTTGCGACAGGGGCGTTTTGGGTGACCGGCAAGGCCAGGAAAAACCCGTATTCAGCCGGCCCGGCGCAACAGCCAGACACCTGCCAAGGCGCAGACACCGGCCGGTACCAGCACCGCAAACAGCGGCGAGAAACCGAACACCAGGCTCGAAGGCCCTAGCAAATCCTGGACGATACGGAAGGTAAAGCCCACCAGAACACCGGTGAACACACGCTGACCGAGGGTTACCGAGCGCAGCGGACCAAAGATGAAGGAAATAGCCATCAGCACCAGCGCGGCAGTCACCAGAGGCTGCAACACCTTGACCCAAAACGCCAGCCAGTAGCGGCCATTGCTCAAGTCCTGGTCAGCCAGATAGTGGATGTAACTCCACAGACCGCTGATCGACAGCGACTCAGGCGCCATTACCACGGTGTCCAGTAACTGAGGGCTCAAGGCAATTTCCCAACGCTCGACAGGGGCAGTGACCACTTCGGTGCTCTTGTCATGGAATACAGTGGTCGTGACGTCGCTGAGCTGCCAGTGATCCTTGTCGAACTCGGCACGCTTGGCGAAACTCGCCGACAGCATGTGCCGCTCTTTGTCGAAGCGATAGCGGGTCACGCCATATAGAAGGCCATTGGGCTGCACGGAGTTGACGTGAATGAACTCGTCGCCCTGGCGGTGCCACAGGCCGTGCTTGGCGCTTTGCGCATCGCCGCTGCCCTGAGCCAGCGAGCGGTTGGCTTGTGCCGTGACTTCGGTGGCCGGCGCAACGTACTCGCCGATCAGCACACCGACCACCATCAGGACCAGCATCGGCTTCATCACCGCCCAGACAATTCGACCGATCGACACGCCAGCGGCGCGCATGATGGTCAGTTCACTGTTGCTGGCCAGGCTGCCGAGGCCAATCAGGCATCCGATCAGCGCCGCCATTGGCAACATGTCGTAAAGACGGCGCGGAGCCGTCAGCAAGACGTAACTGGAAGCATCCAACAGGGTATAGGTGTCGCTGACTTCGCTCATCTCGTCGATGAAGGAGAACAGCGTCGCCAGGCCGAGAATGATCCCGAGTACCGCCAGGATTGCCATAAATACGCTGCTGCCGATGTAGCGATCGAGCTTAACCACGAGCCACCTCCAGTGCGCTGCGGCGACTCGCCATCTTCAAGCGCAACGGCTCCCAGTAAAGCAGCCCGAGACCGATGATCAGGAACACCCCGTGAACCCACCACAACCCGAGGGCGGGCGGGATCTTGCCCTTGTCGAGGGCACCTCGCGCGGCAATCAGGATAGTGAGGTAGGCCATATAAAGAAGAATCGCCGGCAGCAGCTTGAGGAAACGCCCCTGTCGCGGGTTGACGCGGGCCAGCGGCACCGCCATCAGGGTCACGATGAACACCAGCAATGGCAGGGACAGACGCCATTGCAGCTCGCCATGCGAACGAGCGTCATCGTTGTCGATCAAGGAGCGGGTGCTCATTGCATCACGATCGGTCACTTCGTCGCTGACATCCGGTTTTGGCAACAACACCCCATACTCGTCGTATTTGATCGCCCGATAGTTGGCCTGCCCTGGATTACCGTCATAGCGATAACCGTTGTCGAGGATCAGGTAGCGGTTACCGTCCGGACGAATTTCCTGGCGGCCTTTCTCGGCCACCAGCACGGAAATCCCGCGATCCTTCTGGTCGGAGTTGGTGTTTTTCTGCGAAATGAACACACCCGCCAGGTTCACGCGATCATCGGTCAGTTGCTCGGTATAGGTCACCCGAGTACCGTCACGCAATGCCTGGAAGCGACCCGGTTCCAGGGTATCGAACTCGGTAAGTG
>NZ_JBFULH010000254.1:0-6023 GCF_056400445.1 Pseudomonas sp. P5_B2
ACGCCGTGCCGGTCGATACGATCAGCCACGACACCCGCAAAGTCATCTTCGCTTCATCGCTCGGGACGGTCTTCGAATGGTACGACTTTTTCCTCTATGGCGCCCTTGCGGCGGTCATCAGCAAACAGTTTTTCGCCGGGGTCAACGACACCACGGCGTTCATTTTTGCGTTGATGGCCTTCGCGGCGGGCTTTGTGGTGAGGCCCTTCGGTGCCCTGGTCTTCGGACGCCTGGGGGACATGATCGGGCGTAAATACACGTTCCTCGCGACCATTGTGCTCATGGGCCTGGCGACCTTCTGCGTCGGCTTGCTGCCGACCTACGCGAGCATTGGCATCGCGGCGCCGATCATCCTGGTGGTGCTGCGCATGCTTCAGGGCCTGGCCTTGGGCGGTGAATACGGCGGCGCTGCCACCTATGTCGCRGAACACGCACCGATGGGCAAACGCGGTTTCCATACCAGCTGGATTCAGTCCACGGCGACTCTTGGTTTGTTGCTGTCGCTGCTGGTGGTGCTCGGCTGCCGCTACTTCACCGGTGACCAATTCGAAGTCTGGGGCTGGCGCATTCCGTTTCTGTTTTCGATCATTCTGCTGGGCATCTCGACCTGGATTCGCCTGAGCCTGCACGAGTCGCCGGCCTTCGTGAAAATGAAAGCCGAAGGCAAGCTCTGCAAGTCGCCACTGCGCGACTCCTTCGGCAAGTGGGAAAACCTCAAAGTCGTGCTGATCGCCCTGTTCAGCATCAACGCCGGGCAAGCGGTGACTTTTTACGCCGCGCAGTTTTACGTGCTGTTTTTCCTTACCCAATTCCTCAAGATGGACCCGGCCCTGGCCAACGGCCTGCTGATCGTCAGCGTGATTATTGGCGCGCCTTTCTTCATCTTCTTTGGCTGGCTGTCGGACAAGGTCGGGCGCAAACCGATACTGATGATCGGCCTGCTGCTGGCCACTGCGCTGTATTTCCCGATCTTCAAATCCCTGGCGCATTACGCCAACCCGGCCATTGACCAGGCCAGCCGCCAGGCGCCGATTACCGTGTTAGCCGACCCGGCGACGTGCACGTTCCAGTTCGATCCGGTGGGCAAGGCGAAATTTGACAGCCCGTGCGACAAGGTCAAAACCTTTCTCGTCAAACAAGGCCTGCCTTACGCCAGCGCAGCCGCACCTGCGGGCAGTGGCGTGCAGGTCAGTGTCGGTGACGTGACGCTGGACGGCTTCGACGAACCGGCCCTGCGCGGTGCGGTGACCCTCGCCGGGTATCCGTCAAAGGCTGACGTGCAGCAAATCAACAAGCCGATGATCGTCGCGCTGATCGTGATCCTGATCATCATTTCGGCCATGTGCTACGGCCCACTGGCGGCGCTGATGGTCGAACTGTTCCCGACGCGCATCCGCTACACCTCGATGTCACTGCCCTATCACATCGGTAATGGCTGGTTTGGCGGGTTCCTGCCGACCGTGTCGTTTGCGTTGGTGGTCTACACCGGGGACATCTTTTACGGGCTCTGGTACCCGGTAGTGATTACCGCGGTGAGCCTGGTGGTGGGAATGATCTGTCTGCGTGAGACCAAGAACGTCGATCTCGATAAAAACTGACGGGACGTTGTGGCGAGGGCTCCCCTCGCCACGAACCGTGGGAAAACGCCCCTCAAACCTCGGCGTCGAGTAACTCGAACTTCACCTGATCCGGGTAGAACGCCACGTAACCGCGAATCTGCTCAACGGACACTTTGGGGTCTTCATAACTCCAAACCGCATTAGCGCCTTCATGCCCCGAGACTTGCAAACTGAAATAGCTGGCATCGCCCTTGTAGGGGCAATAGCTGGTGTGGTCGGTGCGGGCGAAATATTTTTCGTCGATATCCTCTCGCGGCACGTAATACACCGGTGGGTAATTGGCTTCCAACAACACCAGTGCGCGCGCGGACGCGGCCACCTGAATGCCATGAAACTTCACGAGCAGGCAGCCCGGCTGCTCGGCGATGGTAATGACAGGACTAGGAGCGGAGCTTTTCATGGAATACGTTCCTCATGACAGTGATGAACCTGTGGGAGCGTGCAATGCGGCGATCCGACTTGACCGCGATGGGTCGCGCAGGGCCCCAAAACCTGAGGCCACCACTGTCAGGTATAACCCAAAATTCGTCTTCGCTACGGCCTCGCAGCCGAACGGGCCGTATCGGCGGCAGCAACCCGACGCAACAGCTTTGCTGTACATCCATACAGATAATGATTGATCGATTGCTCATCACCCGCCATTCTGTGCGCCTCTTGCACACTTGATGAACGATGGTGGTTATGCGGCTGTACCTCTGTGAAAAACCTTCCCAGGCCAAAGATATTGCGGCTGTGCTCGGCGCCAAGCGTCGGGGCGATGGCTGCTGGCTGGGAACAGACGTCACGGTGACCTGGTGCATCGGCCATTTGCTTGAAACCGCACCGCCGGACGCTTACGACGYGCGCTACAAACGCTGGGTACTGGCGGACCTGCCGATCATCCCCGAGAAATGGAAGATGACCGTCAAGCCGCGTACAGCCAGCCAATACAAAGCCGTCAAACGCTTGCTCGGCGAGGCCGATGAGCTGGTGATTGCCACGGACGCCGACCGTGAAGGCGAGATGATCGCCCGCGAACTGGTCGAGCACTGCCGCTATCGCGGGCCAATCCGCCGGTTGTGGCTGTCGGCGCTGGACGACGCGTCAATCCGCAAGGCACTGGCCGCGCTCAAACCGGGGGCCGAAACCTTCAGCCTTTATCATTCGGCGTTAGGCCGCTCCCGGGCTGACTGGCTGATCGGGATGAACATGAGCCGGTTGTTTACGCTGCTGGGGCGGCAATCCGGTTATCAAGGCGTGTTGCCGGTGGGTCGGGTGCAAACTCCCACGTTGCGGCTGGTGGTGGATCGTGATCGCAGCATTGCCGACTTCGTCCCAGTGGCTTATTGGGCCATCGACGTGCAGCTGTTACACCAAGGCACGGCGTTCACCGCACAGTGGCGCGCGGCATCCGATGCTTGCGACGATCAGGATCGCTGCCTGAACCAGTTCCTCGCGCAAGACGCCGCCCGAGCGATGGCCAACGCCGCGACTGCACGGGTGATCAAGCTGCGCACCGAGCGCATGCGTGAAGTGGCGCCCCTACCGTTCGATCTGGGCACCTTGCAGGAAGTCTGCTCGAAGAAGCTCGGGCTCGGCGCCCAGGAAACCCTCGACATCGCCCAGGCGCTCTACGAAACCCACAAGGTCATCACCTACCCGCGCAGCGATTGCGGCTTTCTGCCGTTGAGTCAGCACAGCGAAGCGCCGGGGATCCTCGCCGCACTGCGCCAGGCCGACCCGTCCCTGAACGCGCTGAACGACTACCTGGAACCGCAACGGCGCTCACGGGCCTGGAACGATGCCAAGGTCACGGCTCACCACGGCATCATCCCGACGGCGGCGGCAAAGAATCTGGATCGACTGGTGGGCAAACAGCGGGCGGTCTATACGCTGATCCGCGCCCGTTATCTGGCGCAGTTCCTGCCCAATCATGAATACGACCGCACCCAGGCCGATTTCAACTGCGCCGGTGAAGCCTTGCGCGCCGTCGGCAAGCAGATCGTCGAGCCCGGCTGGAAACGTGCCCTGCCCGAAGCCCTCGCCCCCGCCAAGGGCCGCGAGGCGCCGGCGCCACAAACCCTGCCGGCATTGGCCGAAGGGCTCGATTGCGCAGTGGCTGACGTGAAGCTCAAGGACCTGTGGACGCAACCGCCCAAACCGTTCACCGAAGGCGACCTGATCAAGGCCATGAAGAACGTGGCCAAACTGGTGGAAGATCYGCTGCTCAAACAAAAACTCAAGGACACCACCGGCATCGGCACCGAGGCGACTCGTGCCTCAATCATTCAGGGCCTGCTCGACCGTGGTTATCTGATCAAGAACGGCAAGGCGCTGGCTGCAACCCCAGCGGCGTTTAGCCTTATCGATGCCGTACCGCGCGCGATTGCCGACCCTGGCACCACCGCCATCTGGGAACAGGCGCTGGACATGGTGCAAAGCGGCGAAATGAGCCTGGAAGAATTCGTCACCAAACAGGCCGCGTGGATGAGCAAACAAGTTGCCCGTTGCGCCGGTCTGAGCCTGACCATCAGCGGGCCGGCCAGCCCCGCCGGGCATGGCGCAGCACCGTGGAAAAACAAACGCAAGCCGGCGAAACGCAAACCCGTGACGGGCAGCAAACGCGCCGCGAAACCGGCAGGAAAGGCTTGAGGGCACTTCGAATGGGCCGGGATGGTCTAGTGTTCTTCAAGCCCCGGCGACCGCCTGTTTCTGAAAAGACATCGCCGCCTCGTTTCACTCGACAGCTGCTACAGGAATCTTATTTATGATTATCGTGCATCACCTGAACAACTCCCGTTCCCAACGCATTCTCTGGCTGCTGGAAGAGCTGGCGATTCCTTACGAGCTGAAACGGTATCAGCGCGATCCGAAAACCAATCTCGCGCCGCCGGAACTGAAAGCGATCAATGCGCTGGGGAAATCGCCGGTCATTGAAGACGGTACGCAAACGCTGATCGAATCTGCTGCGATCATCGACTACCTGATTCGCCGCCATGGCCAGGGGCGCCTGCAACCCGATCCGTCCACATCCGCCTACGATGCATACATCCAATGGCTGCATTTCGCCGAAGGCTCGGCCATGTTGCCGTTGATGTTGAACCTGTATGTCGGACGTCTGGGAGAAGCTGGTGCGCCGCTGCATCCGCGCATCAACTCGGAAGTGGCCAATTACCTTGGTTACCTCGACACTGCACTGAGCCAGTCCGAATACCTGCTCGGTGATGAGTTCAGTGCCGCCGATATCCAGATGAGCTTCATTGGCGAGATCGCCAGAGTCCAGGGCAAGCTAGGCAACTACCCTCATGTAGCGGCCTGGATCGATCGCTTCCAGGCGCGCCCGGCTTACATTGCCGCATTGAAGAAAGGCGGGAAGTATGACTTCGCGCCGCACTGAGTGATCCTGACAGGGCTATGGACGGTCCTGCGCGATCTGGAGCGCCTCAAATGCCTTCGATAGAACTGCACGCCGCACAACGCGACGACCTCGACACCCTCGAAAACCTGATGCAGTTCTACGTGTATGACTTCAGCGAATGGCTGCCACTGAAACTGGGTGAGCATGGTTTTTTCAGTATCCAGCCGAAAACCGATTACTGGCGCAACCCCGCGACCCGACCGTTCCTGATCAGGGTGGACGATGAGCTGGCCGGTTTCGTAACCGTGGATGACAACACCCACATCGAGGGGGCGGAATACAACATCGGCTACTTTTTTGTCAGTCGACGCTTCCGTGGCCAAGGTGTCGCGAAGTTTGTCGTTTCTACCCTCTTGAGCCAATTCCCCGGTCAATGGCAGATTTTCCACATCGATGCGAATCCGCCCGCACGGCGGTTCTGGGCCAAAGTGATGCCTGATCTCGCAGGCGGCCTATTCACCCTGCATCAGCGGCCCGTAGACGGTTATGCCTGCACCTTCTATCGCTTCCACTGCCCGCCGCCGTCGCCCTGACGAGCGTGTCCCGGCCTCCCTTTTTCATTCCAATCCGTTTTGTCAGACAATATGTAGTGCCTGAAAATAATCACTACATAATGGTTGACGCGTCCGATTTGGCCTTGCATGATGCAGACATCTCCCCGATCGGGAGTACCGCAACATGTTCGAGCAAGCTCGTCTGACCGCCGAGCTGTTTTTCCCGGATACACGCTGCCCACAAGGCAGATTGAAGAAGCTGACCTGGCCCGAACGTCCAGTACAAGGACGAGAAGCGCTTGCGATCAATCCTCATGAAGCTTGTGGCCGACCCTCAAAAGTCGGCAGTGGCCTCCAGGTTTTCGCTGCTTCTCTTCGTTGTGACGCTAACGCGTAGCAGTTATTCAACACGACTACATGCAACAGACGCAGGACCCCGTTGAATTCGACGGCCGACCGCTGACGTCCTGGTTTCGGTGCCAGGGATCAACTAACCGATGGGCTACTTGTATT